>CAZFNB010000117.1:0-6913 GCA_964520235.1 uncultured Bifidobacterium sp.
TCGCCTCAGGCGTGGCCTGTTCCCAAATATAAAGGAGTTCCGCTTTATTCGAAGCAGTCCCCACGACAGCAAAACACGGTACGTTCATTGCGCTGATCTACTAGCTTGGTCGTGAGGAACCGAATTGCGTCCAAGAAGCAGTGCACCCAGCACTAGGTCGGACGTAGTTATGCATGGCCTGTTCAATAATTGCAAAAGCTTTTTGTTCACAAAATGGAAAAACACCACTGAGCGGACAAAGGTAAACCAAAATTTCACCGCGTAAAGATCCGGGATGGCCATTACGATTTACGCCGATGTTTCTCCCGCGAAGCTCCTTTACACCTCGCAAGATTGGGTCAATCTAACGCCATGAAATTGCGCTTTCCCCTGCTGGTGGCAGCCGCGCTGTGCCTCAGCCTGCTCACGGCGTTTGCGGTCACAAAGTCGCAACCCGCTTCCGAGCCCACGCCGAGTCACTATCAGCCGCCCGGCCAGCAATTCGCGGAATCCATTTCCATGGCCACAGGCGTGGCCATCTCGCCCCTCCTCGGCGCCAGCACCGTGGGTTGTTACCAGTGGGTCAAAGCGAAAACGCCGGAAAATCGCGCCAAACTGCCTTGGTTCGCGCAACCAGTGTTTTTTGTGCCGGCGCTCTTGTTGGTGGCCGCCTGCTTTGTCAAAGACAGCGCCGGCACCGCCCTGCCCACCGCGTTGAAGAAGCCGCTGGATATCGCCGAGGCGGTGGAACACAAGATCAGCGGACTCGTCGCCACCGGCGCTTTCGTGCCTTACATCAGTTCCATGATGGGCGACCTCAACGGCCCGTCCTCCATGTTCAGTTCCATGGGCATGGCAGCGGCCGACATGAGTTCGCTTTACAACATCTTAATGACGCCGGTCATGATGGTCGCGTTCTTCATCGTGTTCCTCGCTTCGAACGCCATTAACATTCTCATCCTGCTGAGTCCGTTCACCACGGTGGACGCGGCGTTGAAAACGTTTCGCACCGCCATCCTCGGCACCGTTTGCGCCAGCGCCTGGCTGAATCCTTGGGTTGGAGCGGCGTGGGCCATCTTCATCATTCTCTTCTCGTGGCTGATCGCGGGCTGGTCTTTCCGCTTGTCGCACTTCGGCCTGGTGTTCATCTGGGATTTTTGCACGTTCCGGAGCAGCCGGTTTACTCCCGATGCGAAGGAGAACAAAGTCTTCCTCTGGCGCAAAATCAACAAAGTCCCCGCCCGCACCTACGGCACACTGAAGCGCGATGAAAAAGGTAATTTCGTCCTCACCTACCGTCCGTGGCTGGTGTTGCCGCCCCGCACGCTGGTGTTCCCCGAAGGCCAGTATGCCGTCGGCAAGGCTGTCTTCTACCAATCCCTGCAACGTGTGGAAGGCGAGGAGTCTCAAAACATGGTCCTCCTGCCGCCGCGGTATCGCGGGCACGAGGAGGAACTGGTGAAGATCTACAATTTGGTCGGGGTTCGGGAGGCGGGCTTGCGGCGGGCGTGGAAGTGGATCAAGGAGCTGTTCACCGGCAGGGCGCAGCCGATGCCGGCCTGATCACGGCTTCCGCTTTCGCGGCCAGAGCCACTCACAAAATCCCCAAGGCTGGTCCACATCCGTCTGCAAATGCTGGCTGTATCGCATCACCACGTCGGCGGTGATCAAAATTAGCAGCCCGACATCCACCAACCGTAGGTTTCCATTTTTCAGAAACCACATCAGCAAGCCGCCGCCCAGCCAGCCGACAAAAACTCCCTCCGCCATCATCAAGCTGAAACCGATGGCGATCGACGCCGCGGTGAGTTCGCGGGGAGCGAACCCCACCCGAGCCAGCACCCGGTTCTTGAAGCCCGACCAGAAGAAGCCCAGAAACGGATAAAACGGCAGCAGGATCACGCGCCAGTGATCCTCTCCCCGGCGACGTTTGGCGTCTGCGTCGCGAGCTGTCACGTAAGCCTCATCATAAATCACCATCTGCGTCGTTTGCTCGGGCTGATCCGCAGGCCAAAGCCAGAGTTCGTACCGCCGCGCATAGGGCGGAGGCGCGTCGCCGGCCGTGCGGACGTAATACTTGCGCCCCTGGAAGTAGATCGGCACCCGATAAAACTCCCGCACTGGCCAATCCATCAGTTCGCGCGCATCAATCAAGAGACGATCCGCCGCCACGTGAACACGATCGGCCCCGATTTTGATGGCAGCTGTGGTTGACGAAGGCGAATTCATGATCGCCGCGACGGCGTGCGCACAAGATTAGGAGCTGGCGGCCCGTTGAAAAGCTGCAAACTGCCGGTCGCCGTTTCACGCGCGGTGCTCCAACTCATGCGCGACCGGCGCGAATTAGCATTTGCCGGTCGGTGGCGGATGGTTTATTCGTTTGCTCCGGCGGGAAGGGTGGCTGAGTGGTTAAAGGCACCTGACTCGAAATTGCATCTCGCGTTTTTTCCACGTCTTCCCATCACTGGACACGCTTGGACAACCCTTGCCCGCGTTGCGGTTCTTCTCTGTGGCGGGTGGACATCTCGGGACACGTTTGGACGCTGTTACGGGCGTCTGGTAGCAAATGGCGGTATCAAATCTTCCCGCTGAATCAGGCTCATTCCGTGCGGCTTCTGGCGCGTTGCACAATGGCAAGGCATGTGATTGAATCCCGCCAACGAAAGGCTTCACCAACGAACTAACGACACGGACAAATCAATTTGCGTAGCTTAGGCTGCGGTCGCTCTTAAATCTGGAAAATTTCTGTCACGAGCCGCGCCGAGTTCACGCCCAATCGGGCGTGGCTTGGCGTTCCATCGTGACGGGCTTTCCAGAGCCTTAGAGCGTGGGCGTTGAGTTCACGCCCCTTCGTTTGCAGCATCGCTCGCAAGGCAAAGCTCCCATGTATGACGACAAATGCTTCATACCTTGTGCTTGGTGACGATGGAAACCAGTACGGGCCAGTAACGGAAACGGAATTGCGAGAATGGATTCGCGAGGGACGTATTCACGGACACAATCAGACGTGGCTACAAGGTTCGGCTGATTGGCTACCACTGGCAGAACAACCGCTGTTTCGAGATTCATTCGCAACATCTTCGCCGCCTCCGCCTCCGCCTCCGCCGATACGAACGAAGCCGCCAATTGCGAGAGCCAACGCTATGCCGCACGCCGTTCCTGTTGCTGCCGCGCCTGTCGTCGGCACGGGGACGATTGTCTGCTCATACATCTTGGCGTTGCTCATGCCGCTGTTTGGTTTCTTCGCTGGCATCTACTTGCTCGCCAAGAAGCAAGTCGGGCACGGCGTCACCTGCATGGCAATAAGCGTTTTCATGTTCCTTTTCCTCCTGTCAGTGTTCAACGGCTGACCGATTGAACTATGGCAAACGAAACGTTGCTACATAGGTGCGATTTCTGCGGCGGCGAAATGACGTACGACGCCGAACATCGGGGCATGGCTTCCGTTTGTCCAAACTGTCAACAGAGCATCGTGCTTGGCGCACGCGGGACAGGACGGACTACTCGAAACGGAACTTCGGGACACAATCGCAAGGTTGCCATGTGGGTTGCCTGTTGTGCGCTTGCGGTAGTTGCCGCGCTCTCGGTGTTCCTATTCATGCACAAACGCCACACTCGCACGTCGTCAAAGAACGAGATTCAAACCAGTGCCGAGGACGCCGTTCAATACATTCAAACATTGGAATCGCAAAAGCCAATGAAGGAACTAATCGAACGATTCGAGGTTCTCCCGAAAATGCAGGGCAATCCAAACGTGGGCATCGCACTCATGGAAATGGCTGACCGATACTCGTACATCTTCAACATCCTCACAAACGTTGCGCCGAAAACCAGCGAAGTGAAACAGGTTAACGATGACGTTCTCCGTTTGGTCAAAGAGGAACGCGAACGGCTAAACCGCATGATGCTTAACATGACGCGGGAAGAAATCTCATTGGAAGCCGCTCGCCAGATGCAAACTCAGAAACGGCTCGAAGCGATACTTCTGCGACTGGACGACATCTTGAGGCGAGCGAACCATCCCCTATCCAGCGAAAACAGGCTCAGGCGAATTCAATGCACCGAGAACATCAAGACAATCTTCATGGCGCAAACCGAGTGGGCGTTGAAATACAACCGAAGCAATGACGCGGTGGCGACTGAGCAGGACTTGCTACCATTCATCGCTGGCCGCGCCATGCCAAAATGTCCAGACGGCGGCAAATACACCGTTGGCAAGGTGACGGAACTTCCGAAGTGTTCCGCGCCCGCACATTCAAACTAGGCGATGCCCAATCAGGCACGCGAGTTCATGCGAACCAGAAATTCATCATCGCTGACATTCTTCCCGCAAATACTTCGCTTGTAGGACTTCCAATCGTGAGCCGCGCCCGTCTCGCGAAGATACGCCTTGAAGTAATCAATCGAATCTTTGGTGAACTTCACTCGTTCAATCGGCTTCGGCGTGCGGATCGCCACCGTTTGCCGATTGAACACAAATCGAAAAGCTGCGCTGACTTCCTTTTTCGGGACGGGCAGCGAGTTGGCTTTCAGCACTCCACTCAGTCGCACGCCCCACCAATGCGTTGCACGCGCCAGCTTCTTTCCTGTCGGGTCAACGCCTTTCAGCAGGTAGCTCAGGCCAATCAGGTCTTTCTGACGCAACGTCAGCCAGTTCGCCTGTCGCAACACCGTCCCGCCATTGATAGCGTGCCAGCGGTCGAAAATCTCTGTGCTCAGTTTCGCTCGCATGGCTTCGGGTGGTAGCGGCTGACTCCCGAACAGCAGGAAAATGACGTGGTAGTGTATGCCGCGCCGTCGTTGCCTTTCCTGAATGAACAAGGCGGGCATCTGCGGGAATTCTTTTCTCAGCGAGTCCAACAGCGTCCCTAGCTGTCCCTTTGCCTGTGTCTCGTCGGTTTGGTTGTCTCGAAACGTCAGCGTTTGGTGAAACCAGTAATCCGTTGGCTGAATCGCCAGATACCGCTTGATGAATCGGCGCACGCTGTCACGCGAACACTGGCACGAGATGACATCAGCAGAAAGATTCGTTCCCATACGGGTATAAATAAAGGCTCTCACATGGCCGCAATGCTGTCGTTGCGGCTTCGATTCGTTGAATCAGGGCTTTCGTAGGCATCCAGCAGGTGCAAGCGTGCCCGAAAATTCCAAACGATGAAGTTTTTTCGGGGAGAGAGAAACACAACCACCAGTAGCCCCAGGCGAAAACCACGGTTGAGATTTTTTCAGGAATTCGGCCTATGGCTGTAAACATTGGCGTTTCTTGCTGGTTAGTTGGACACGGCGCGACTTTTCACGCGATAACTTGAAGGCGCAACTGGAAGGACGTTGCGAACGCTTCAAACTGCCTTGCAGTTCCATCTGCACCGTCTTCCCAAGCGGGAACTTTTTTATGTTGGCGCGAACACAGACCGCAAGAAAAACGGCATCGGGACACACTTAGCATCTTGACAAAAATCCAAGTCCTTGGCTCCCTGAGAGCATGGAAAATAGTGTCAACGTACCAAAGGAACATGATGAAAAACTGAATCCGTTAGCCGCCGCGCCGTCCCTGAACACGCTTTCTGCGAGTTCACCGTACACCATCCCCGAGGCCGCTGTGATTCTCAGGATGAGCGAGAAATCTGTCAGGCGCCAGATTGACAGAGGAAATCTGCGACGGTGTGCTGTGTTTGGGCGAGTCCTCATCCCGCGCAAGGATGTGGAAACGTTCTTTGAAAGAACATCGTCAGCGTTCGCAGCTTGAAACCGCTGGTGTCTCGTTGTCGCTGCTCACTTCGCCGCTGATTGTGGCGCGGTCGCAACGTCGCTCGGCACTGAGTTCCCGAACCGAACGCGCTTTGCCATGTCAGCGGAATGAGCATCGCGCAAATGCCCGTAGCGTTTCATTGCCAGCGCACCGCCGTCTTTATGGCCTAGCCAGCGTGAGGCTGTCGGCACGTCCACGTCAGATTCAATGCAGCGAGTCATAAACAGGTGGCGCAATCCGTGGTGAGTGAAGCGGGCAATGCCAAGTTTCTTGCACGCCGAATCAATTGAAAGCTGCCCCTCCTTTGTCGTCATCACGGCATCGGTAGGCTTTCTGTCAGGGCGTTCGCTTTGAAGTGTGGCGAGCAAGGCTTTCATCTCGGGAATCATCGGAACTACGCGCACGTCACCGTTCTTTGTGCCCGTGTCGTCATCGCCGCGCACAAGAATTGTCTCGCGCTCCATGTCCACGTCAGCCCATGTGACATTCGCGGCTTCTGACTTTCTGAATCCGCCGTAAGCGAGAAACCGAACGAAGTCGGCAACGGAGCGATGTTTGATGAGAGCAAGCACCTTCTCGAAATTCTCCTGCGACGGCAAATCGGGAATCTTGAAACGGACAGGAACACGTTTGACGTGCCGTACGGGATTGTCATACCGCGCACCTGATTCAACGGCAATGTCCATGATGAGTTTGAGCGTGCCGATGGTGTTGTTGAAATTCGTGGAGGAAACCTTTTGCGCGTACTTCGCAGACCAGTCCAAGCAGGCGGTCTTGGTGATTCTGCGAACGTCAGTCGTTTCCAACGTCGGCCAGGACTTGAGCAAGGCGGCGATGCGTTCGAGCCTGTATTCTTTCGTGCGCGGCTTCACGGCTACGTTTCCCGCGAGCCGTTGCTTGTAGATTGCCAGCGCGTCTCCAAACGTCATCGTGCCACTCGCGACGGCAGACTGGCTCTCGGCTCGCTGGCGTTCCTCTCGCTCCATGTCACCCAAACGGAGTTTGGCAACGGTGATGGATGGCGTCTTGAGCGAACGGCGAATCAGCTTGCCCTTGACCTTGAACCGTGAAAAATATGTCCCCGATGGAACGTAGCGGACAAGATTCGCATAAGGCGTCTTCTGCCATTTCGGGCTGTTTTGCGTCTGAATCATGCAAACAGTATGCAATGGCGGTATCAGATTG
>CAZFNB010000118.1:0-6841 GCA_964520235.1 uncultured Bifidobacterium sp.
GCTCGCCTTTCTTTTCGTCGGCCACACTGGTGACGACGAATGTTTGTTCCGTCGCGCCCGAGAGTTCATGAAGTTTTTCCTCCACCTTGATGTGCGGGACCATTTCTCCGCCGATCTTGCTGAAGCGGCTCAGCCGGTCCGTGATTTGCAGAAAACCGTCCTCGTCCAGCGCGGCGATGTCGCCGGTGGTGTACCAGCCGTTCCGCAAAACCTCTGCTGTCTTCTCCGGTCTGCCGAGATAGCCCCGCATCACATTCGGGCCACGCACGAGCAGCAATCCGTTTTGCCCCGCGGGCAGCGGCGACGCCGCGTCGGGGCTCGCCGGATCAACGATCCGTATGCACACGCCCGGCAGTGGATGTCCGACGCTGCCTCGTTTGCCGCCGACCTGCCGGAATCCGGGTGCGCGAAAGTCGTGTGTGTTCACCGTCACAGCGGGTGAACATTCTGTGCAGCCGTAAGCTTCGAACGGACGGATGCCGAATTGTTCCTCGAACGCGGTCGCCAGACGGTCGGGCAGTTTTTCTGCGCTGACGGCCACCAGCCGTACGCTGCCGAACTGTTCGGGCGTGCAGCCGCGCATGTAGATTTGCAGGAACGTCGGCGTGGCGAGCAGAAAGGTGACGTTGTGCTCGCGCACCAGTGCGCCGATTCCACGCGCATCGAGAGGATTCGGATGGAACACCACGCCCATCCCGAGCAACGACGGCAATGCGAGAGTACCTGTGAAACCGAACGAATGGAAAAACGGCAGCACGCCGAGGATTTTGTCGTGTTTGTCGAACGCGAACGTCTGGCCGAGCTGTTCGATGTTCGAGCCGACGTTGTAGTGGGACAGCATGACGCCCTTCGGGTCGCCCGTGCTGCCGCTGGAAAAAATGATCGTGGCGAGCGAGTCGAGCGCATCCGCGGCCGAGGACGCGCTGTTGCCCAACGCCTGTTCAAGCGATGAGACCGGCATCAATCGAGCCATCAGGAAGGCGGTGAATTTTTCCCATGCCGACGGAGCGCCTGCCCCTGACGCGGTATTTCCAGTTCCCATCACGTCCTCCAGAAAGATCGGTTCGCCGGGGGGACTGAGCTTCACCTTTTCCAGAAACACGCGCGATGTGAGCACGGTCTTGATTTCGCATTGTTTGACGCAGGACGCGATGGCTTCCTCGGAGAGCGTGTAATTCAGGTTGACCGGAACTTTTCCGGAAAGCATCGCCGCCCAGTTCGCCAGCGCACCGGCGACACCCGGAGGCATCAACAGCCCGACCTTGTCCTGCTGCTCCCAGATTTTTTTGAACCGCCGCGCAAGCAACACGGCCCGCGTCAGTGCGCCGCCGAACGATACGGCCCGCGTCTGCGCATCCGCCATCGCGAACCGGAACGGATGCCGTCGCGCCATGCTGACAAACGAGCGGTGCAACGGTTTCATCCGCGGGCGTCGCAACGGCCAGGAGTCGCAAAGCAATTCCTGAACGGACTGGCGCACTTCAAACGGCGTCGCCGACGAGGACATCGGTTTGCCGAAGCTGACGATGATGGGATACGGAAAATGCCTCGGTATTTTCCATAGGAAACGCCGTCCTTCAAAGCTGAAGATGCTGCCCCAAATTCCGTCGAGCGCCACAGGAATGATCGGCGACTCCAGATCCTTCATGATACGCTCGAAGCCGCGGCGGAACGGAAGCAACTGGCCGGTGCGCGTGATCTGTCCCTCGGCAAAGATGCAGACGAGTTCGCCGTTTCGGATGGCTTCGGTGGCGGTCTGCAACGACTTGATCATTTCGCGTGGCGATTGTTCGTTCGAGATCGGGATGATGCCGAGCACGCGCGCGAACGGTTGTACCCAGGGCAGGTCGTAGGTGGCTTGAAACATCATGAAACGGACATGACGCTGCGTCGCGACGCCGACGAGCAATGCGTCCACCCATGAGCCGTGATTGCACACGAGCAGCGCGCCGCCGGTGAGGGGAACATTCTCGTGTCCCATTGTTCGGACGCGATAGATCAGGCCCATCAACACCTTCGCGATGCCACGCAGCAGCGTGCGGGCAAATCCGCCGTTGTCAGGTTTTGAAACGGGAGTTTGATCGTTCATCAGACTGTCATCCGGGTTTGTTGTTCTGTTTCGTTTTGACCGCGAGCACCAGCCAGAGGACTGCGCCAACCAGCAGAGCCAGAGGCAGGATCAAAACGGCTTTCTGCAGATTGCCGCCGTTCGCATCCGAGATGCGGCCAACGATCTCCGGCGACCACATATCGCCGAACAGGTGGATCATGAAGATCGAGAGAGCCATCGCGCTTGCGCGGAGATTGATGGGAACGGTTTCGAGGATGAGTGTGTTGACCGGGCCGGTGGGCAAAAAGATGAAGAACATCGCCGCCGCCAGGCACGTCATTGCCGTTGTGGTGTTGCCGATGAGGAATGCGGCGAATGCGAGCGGCACCGCAACGAGGACGGACAAACCCATCGTCCACGCGTAACCGGCAGGATTGCGCTTGTGCCACGCCGTTGCTGCAAAGCCACCGATCATTGTGCCCAGCAACCCGGCGATGACCAACACAAGGCCGAAAAATTTCCCCGCGTCTTCCACGGCGACACCGTGAACGCGGTGAAAGAACGTCGGACCCCAATGCCCAAACGCGCCCTGCGCGAATGTGTAAGCGGTATAGCCAAGCACCACGAGCAGATAATCAGGGATCAGAAATAATCTCGCAATGTCACGAGCCGTCGGTTTCTGTGCGGCATCGTTCGTCCGCCCGTCCGCCTGGCCGCGTTTCGGTTCCGCGAACGGCAGCAGCACCAGCGCCAGCAGCAATCCCGGCGCACCCGCCCAGATGAACGCATGACGCCAGCCCCACCTGGCTGCGATCAAACTGCCGATGATTGTCCCGAGTGCCGCGCCCACCGGAATGGCGACATAAAAAATCGTCAACGCATTGTTGCGTTTTCCTGGAGGGTAACTGTCGGAGATCAGGCTCGGGCTGATCGTTGCATAACTTGCCTCGCCAAGGCCGACCATCACTCGAAAGCCGATCATCACTGCGAACGTTCCCGCCCAGCCTGTGAGCATCGTGCCGAGACTCCAGACGAAGATGCCCGCAGCGATGAGCCATTTTCGCGAGAACCGGTCGCCGAGCCAGCCGAACACAGGCGACGTGAGGAAGTAGCCGATCATGAACGCGGTCACGAGCCGTCCTGCGTCACCGTCATTGATGCCGAGGTCCTTTTGCAACGGAGCCAGCACGGCTGACAGCACGAAACGGTCGAGGTAATTGAACAGATTCAGGCCGGTGAGGATGAACAGTATCGTTCCCGGCTTGAGTTGTCGGCCCGCATTGATCACGGGCGCAAAGCTACCTGACATCCGGCGCTGGTGGGAATTGAAAAACATGGGCAAACATCAATGCTTCCGATGCCCGATGATTTGTTTGTTCTTCACTGAATTTCCCGCCCGGTCTATCGTCAGACAAAACCGAACCCGTTGCCACAAACCATCAACCCATCCCATTGATATGAGAAATCAAACCCCCGTCATGGTTGTATCCAGTTGTGTCGTGTTGCTTGCCGTCGCGGCCCGGTCGCAAAACTGGCCGCAGTATCTCGGTCCGAACCGCGAAGCCCGCGCCAGCTTCACCGCTCCAAAAACCTGGCCCAAGGAACTCACTCCAAAATGGAAAATCCCCGTCGGGGACGGCGTCGCCACGCCGGCTCTTGTGGGCGATAGACTTTATGTTTTTGCGCGGCAGGATGGCGGTGAGACTCTGCGCTGTCTGAACGCCGCCGACGGCAAGGAGATTTGGAAGAGCGAGAAACTCGACGTGCTGCCCGCTGAACGGCCCGCGCAGGATTTCGCCGGGCCGCGTTGCACGCCCACGGTTGCGGACGGCAAGGTGATCACGTTCGGATTACGCGGCACGTTGTCGTGCTTTGACGCGGAGAAAGGCGCGTTGCTCTGGCGCAAGGAAGATTTCAAAGGTGTGTTTCCACGTTTCTTCACCTCGGCTTCGCCTGTTGTCGCGGATGGATTGGTCATCGCGGTGCTTGGGGGGCAGGATCGCGGCGGAGTGGTCGCTTACGATCTCAATAGCGGCGACGAGAAATGGCGCTGGGACGGCGACGGCGCGTCGTATGCCTCACCGGTGTTGCTCACGGCGGATGGCGTGAAAATGGTCATCGCCGAGACCGACAAGAAAATCCTCGCGCTTGCGGTGAAGGACGGAAAGGAACTGTGGCAGACGGCGTTTGTCGTGCCCGGGCGCGGTTACAACGCCGCGACGCCGATGGTGAGCGGCAGCACGTTGATCTATGGCGGCTCGGGTCGCCCGACAACGGCTGTAAAATTTGCCAAGGAGGGCGATGCCATCGTGGCAAAGGAATTGTGGAGCAACGCCGAAAAGACCCTTCAGTTCAACACGCCGGTGATGAAGGACGGGCTTGTGTTCGGTCTCGCGGCCAACAATGAATTGTTCTGTCTCGGCAAAGACGGCAAGGCTGCCTGGTCCGTGCCCGCGTCACCGCAGGCCGCAGCGCCGACGAATGCCGCTCCCGCAACGCCGCCTCCACAAATCGCAGCCGGCGAATCCGCCGGGAGCAATGCGCCTGCCGGTGGTCCGGGCGGGCAGGGTCGTGGTGGACGCGGTGGGCCGGGAGGTCGTGGCGGTGGTGGCGGACGCGGCGGCTACGCACAAATTGTGGATGCGGGTTCGGTGCTGCTTGCGCTCACGCCGGCGTCGGAGTTGATCGCGTACGAGCCGACTGAAAAATCTTACAAGGAACTCGCGCGCATCAAGGTTTCGAGCACGCCAACCTACGCGTATCCCGTCGTCTCCGGCAAACGAATCTTCGTGAAGGATCAGAACGACGT
This sequence comes from uncultured Bifidobacterium sp., assembly GCA_964520235.1. GTDB lineage: Bacteria > Verrucomicrobiota > Verrucomicrobiia > Limisphaerales > JADLHS01 > JADLHS01. The sequence continues at coordinate 4,860 of CAZFNB010000118.1, forward strand.
GACGTTGTTTACGGTGGACTGAGCGATTCAGTCCCGGAGCGCGCCCGTCCTCGGGCGCAGCAGCGCAGATGTGGGAATTGGGTCAACTGTGATTCGGTTGCGCCATCGTCGCATCTCACCTTCAAACATCTTGGGCATTGCTGCGCCCGGGACGGGCGCACTCCGCTGGTTGCGTGCGTCGCAACCAAAAACCAATCGCGCCAAGTCCCGCAACGCAAAGCGCGGCGATTTGATAGCCGCTGACCGGCCCGAGGACTTGCGGCGTGGCTCGCAAAAACTCGTGCGCGAAACGGAACAATCCGTAAGCGATCAGGTAGAGATGAAAATGCTGGCCAGCGAGAAGGTGGTCGGAGGGCGAATGCGTGGTGTTGCTGGTAGGGCGCGTCACTCCGTGCGCGCCGTCTCCCGTAGTTTCAAGAGCGGCGCGCACGGAGTGACGCGCCCTACCTCGCAGCAACAGAACTCCACCGAGCGCGAGCAGATTGAAAAGCAACTCGGCCTGTGCCGCAGGCCAGCGTGCGACGCCGTGTGCGTCATTCACCGTGAACCACGCCGCGTCGCACACGCGACCAAGACAGCAACCGTGCAGCACACAGCCGATGCGTCCGAGCATGATGCCGACGGGCGCGATGATGGCGAACCAATCGCCCGTGGCACTCGTGTAGCCGAGAAATTTCTTGGCAATCTCCACGCCCGCGTAACCGCCGAGCAGTGCGCCGGTGATGGATTTACCGGTGGCCAGAATCACCCAGCGATTTTCATCGTGCCAATGCAACCAGCCTTCCGCCGCGAGATAGACAATCTTCGCGCCAAAAAATGCGCCCGCCAGAGCCGCGATGTAAATCAACACAAGCCTCGAATCCCGCCGCGCCACGCGCGACCACAACGCGATGCTCGCGAAGATTCCCGCAAGCATCAGCCAGCCGTAGGCGGTGGTATGCGACGAAGTAAAGCTCATCATTTGATTTGGCTCATACCGTTGCAACACCCGACAAAAGAACCGATTGCCACATTCAAAGCGCAAAACAAACCTCCCAGCCAGATTGCTCCCGCAACTTTGGTTAGCATGCGTTTCTCAGGCTGATCCAATACCAAGTAGCTGCCAGCCATGCTCAAAGCGGGGTTCACAATCCAGTTTGCTATCGTTGAACTGCCGCTTGCGTCCTGCAAACCTGCGAAGATAAATGGGATCGGTACAAGGGCAATCAAGACGCCAAGCACCCTCCTGTTTGTGTCGGTTAGAATTGGTGATTTGGCGTTCTTGAGGGAATGACCGCACGAACAAAATCCCGGCTTTGGTTGGAAATGCTTCCAACGGATCTCAGTGTGGCATTTCGGGCAGATGATTCTTCCTTCGGACATAGAATCAAAATGAAATAATATCAACCCTCAGTTGAGGGCATAGTTTTGAAAACGAGTGATGGGTGTTTTAGTAAAAAAATCCACAAAAATTCGCTCATGCAAAGCCATCAACAATTGCACTCTTGAACCCCGAATAATACCGGCAGAACGAATCCAGCTTCCCATCCGGGCGGATGACGTGCGTGCAGCAGCGGTCAATGCGGTCTTCGTCCCACGTCGGCGCGTCCATGAACGGCTTGATGAACAGCCGGAACGTGTGCGATTCGTCCAGCTCGAATTTCTTGAGCAATTCGCCGAGTGGCTCGGATTCACAGCCACACTTCATCAGGTCTTCCAGTTTGTAGCGGACTTTCGTCCCAAGAAATCCTTGCACGTTCTTGAAATCAATGAAATCGCTCACGGAACGAATCTGGCCGCCGACCTTGAGCAGGTAGCCGATGGTGGCGCAGTTCGGATCGCCGCACGGCAATGGCGTGAAATCTTCGAAGCGCAGTTTGCCATTCGACTGCCCGACGGCGGCCAAAATTATATCCGCCGTGTTCAACCTTTCATTGGTAGGGCGCGTCACTCCGTGCGCGACGTTTTCTATTGGTGGGGCGAGGCTGCTGACGAGCCGGCTC
>CAZFNB010000119.1:0-6835 GCA_964520235.1 uncultured Bifidobacterium sp.
CAGCAATACGTCCGCGGCCACGGCGGAGCGGAAGCCTTTGAAGCCAGCAACCGCGTCCGCGTCATCGAAGTATTGCGCCACGCCTTTCCGCTGCTCAAAAAGATTTTCTCCGGCGGCGCGGCCCAGATCAAAGGCGTCGAAGGTCTCGAAGACCTCGACAGCGATTTCCAGCTCGCGCGCGTGCGCAAGGAAGACGCCGACGCCCGCGCCCGCGACAACGCAATAGCTGAACGAAACATTTTTACCCGTGAAGGCATCGAGGCGGAACTTGCCGCTCCTCTCACTACCGCCGCCAACGCATGGAGGAACTACGACAAGGACACCGGTGCGAAACTTCAGGCCTACCTCGTCAGCCAGGGCTTGACCGCCGAACAAGCCAGAGCCGCCCGCGCCCTGGCCGTTGAAGGCGTCGAGAAAATCCCCGCCGAACTCCGCCAGACTTTCAAACTCGATGATTTGAAAAACTGAAATGCTAAAACGCCCGCTCCATCCACAATTCAACGCCGCCGTTCTGGCCGGCCACAAATTCACCACCATCCGGTCCAAGCCGTGGCCCGTCGAAGTTCCCATCATGCTCTACAACTGGGCGGGCGCGGCTTACCGCTCGAATCAAACCGATGTGGCCGTCGTGAAAGTCACCGGCTATTGGCCTATCAAGATCACACAATGTCAGGACGGAAAAATGACTTACGAAGCCGGCATGAACATCGGCGTGCCGCTGCACCAGACCGAAGGCTTTGACAGCGCCGCAGCGATGGACTCTTGGTTTCGACTGCTCGTAAAACCCGGCCAGACCATCACCAAATATCTGATGCGCTTTCACGTGTCTGAAATTTCAACGCCGATTGCTTGTGGCCGCAGCGGAACATTGGACGCTGGGATGCTTGTGAAATCCACATGACCCCCACCCTCGACACCCTCTTCGCCCAGCAGCCCGAGCTGATCGAGCAGATCCGCGCGCAAGACCGCGCACTTGCCCTCGAACTCCTCGAGCGTTTCACACGCCCGCTTCCCAGCGGCGAACCGTTCGATTGGGCCGTCGCAAACCTCATCCTCGACACACCCACCATCAAGGGCCAGCCCTTCAACGCCGTCGGGCGCGAATACCTGCGCGACCCCATCAACGACATCAACGCCGACGATTGCCGCGAGCAAACCTGCTGCTGGGGCACGGGCAACGCCAAGACCCTCAAAAACATCGTGCAGGCGACCTGGGCCATGGAACACGCACCATTCTCCGGCCTTTTTATTCTCCCCAGCAAGGAAGGCCCGGGCGGCGGCCGCCAGTTCAACAACGGCTCGCTCATCCCCACCATCGAACGCACCCCCTGTTTCGCCGGAAAAATTCCCACCGGCGCAGACCGCCACAACTTCAGCGGTCTCCACCTTCAATTCGCCGGGAACAACATCGACCTCGCCGGCGCGAATTCGCCCACCCAACTCGGCGCAAAACGCTGCCAATACGTCTGGCTCGACGAACAGGACAAATACAAGGCCAAACTCGGTCGCGAAGAAGGCGCGGACTATCTGGCCGGCGAACGCACCAAGCAAGTCCCCAACGCCAAGATCATCCGCGGCAGCACACCCACCCGCGAGGACGTTGGCATCTGGCCGCATCTCATGCGCTCCGACCTCCGAAGACGATTCTTGACATGTCCACACTGCAATGCGGCGGCTGCGCGCAACGACGGCATGAAAGGCTGGTTTGTGCTCGTCAAAGACGAGCAATACACCGTCCTCCCGTCCAAATTCGCCGACGGCACAACCATCCCGCTCGCCCCGCTGCGTTGGGACAAGGAAGCCAAACGGCAGGACGGCACATGGGACATTGAGCGCGTCATCCGCTCCGCCCGGTTTGAATGTCCGCACTGCCAGGGCCACATCATGGATCACCACCGCATCTGGCTGGATCAACGCGGTCTCTGGCTGCCAACGCGCAGCGCCATAGGCCACAAAGGCTACCACCTGTCCAGCTTCTACGCGCCGCACATCGACACCGAGACAAGCTGGGGTCACATGGCCAAGAAGTTTCTGGACAAACAGGAATCCGGCGAGATGCAAGGCTACATCAACTCAGACCTCGCCGAAGTCCACGTCAGCCAGGAACACACAGGCCGGGAATCGTTCAACGTCCAATCCCGTGAAAATGCAGGCTCTGAATCGTGGCTGCCCATCCTCAGCGTGGACAACCAGCAAAACTTCCCCTACCGCTGGTTCATCGTCCGCAGATTCCTCGTCAGCGTTCTGCGTCCGGTCCGCAACCAGGAACAACAGTCGGCGTTCGATGCGAAGCTGGATGCCGACCAGGTTGCGCTCGTCAAAAAAATCCTAAACGCCACCGAACCCGACCCCCAAAACATCCTGTGTCCTCACCGGATTCTCGGCCACCTGCAACGCACCGACCACTGGCCGCGGCTGGCGGAATGGCTCGTCGGCAACAATCTCATCGGCAGGAACCTCAGCACCTTTTTTCAGATCGAGTTCCAGACGGATCTCATGCGGCTCATCGAGTTCATCTGCCGCCAAAAAGAGGTGAACATCAAACCCGGCCGCCCCGGAGATTCAGAACTGCTCGAAGCCGGTTTCGGCGACCTCTGGGAAGACGTGGACGAAGTCCAGCAACGCCACCGTGTCTCCAACATCAACGTGATCGTGGACGCCAAGTGGAACACCGGCGAGGTCTCGGCGGAATGTTTCAGGCGCTGCCCGGACAATGCCTTCTGTTTTTACCATCCATTCCTGAAAAAATACATGGAGACACCGGACAGGACGAAATGGAACTTTGCCCGTGCCGGCTGGACTCCGGTGTTCGGGTTTGAGAAAGCAAAGACATGGCGGGATGCCAGGGGAATCAGTTTTCCATACACCACGCGGCCGGAGGACATGCTCGACGATCCCTTCAAGGGCCAGCACAATTCCAACCGCTTTTACCACCACGTCTTCAAATTCAACGCGCAATGGTCATTGAGCGAGCTGGCCCGCGTCCGCAAACGCAACGCTTTCACCATATCCGATCGTTGCCGCTGGACGCCGCAGGAAGGCGAGAACCGCGGCGGCGTGATGACGCACGAGGAATATCTCCGCCACATGCGCGGCTATTTCTGGGATGAACGCCGGCAGATATGGGACGCGCCGGGAAAACACGGCGGCAGCCAGAGCCGGCGGAATCCGAACCATCTTTACGATTGCGAGAAAAACGCCATCGCATGGGCCGCCAGCAAGGGCATCTTCAGGACGGAGACCCAGAACAAAACCAAGACACTCGAACCCGTTTCACAATGAGCAAAACAAACCAAAAATAAACTGTGCCACTCACCGAACCATTTGAATTCGACATACCCTTGTGGCGGAGCGACAAACTCGTCGCGCTCCTGCCCACCCTCGAACGCGGAATATGGGCCGAGTGCCTGTTCGCCATGCGCCTCGAACAACCTTTCACCGGCATCCTTAGCGGCACGCACGAAGAACTCGCGCGCCTCGCTCGATGCAGTGACGTTGAGATGGCCCAGACGATACACGCCCTCAAAAAATACAAGACCGCCGACGTTTACGAACGTAACGGCATTGTAACGCTCATCAACCGCAAGATGAACCGCGAACATAAAGCCCGTCAATCCGGGCGTTTGCGCGTCACACGTCACCGCGAGCGACCCTCCTGTAACGGCCTTGTAACAGAAGAAAAAATTCACTCTGAGAATAATCCTATGACTATGAGCTACGAAGACTCACAGACCTCAAAGAGGGATGGATTAACCTCAAAGCTTTCGGAGGAAAGGGGGTCCGGGGGAAAACCATCCAAGGTAGGGCGCATCACTCCGGGCGTGCCGTCACCCGTCAGCAAGTGGACACCATTCCGCCCCGGCACGCCCCGCGAACTCGAACTCCTGCGCCAATGCGAAGAAGTCCTCGGTCCGCAATGGCCCGCAAACTCCACATTCTGGGGCAACCGAATCTACGGCAGCGACCGCGTCACTGCCGAGCCGGCCAAGGTCGGGCGCGTCATGAACGACACCGCCGCCGCGATCAGGGAAAACGCCATCAAGACCACCCCTGCCCAATACGCCATGAACCGCTGGAAAGAATTCCAATGAACCCGGCAGGACAGCGGCGGGGAAAGCACCCTGAAAAAACAGTGGAAACCACATCAAAAAAACCTAAAATCAAACAGACGTTCAACACGGAGAGAACATGAACAACACGATGCAGAAAAAAGAGATCGCCAGCGAGGCCGGCATCAGCCTGCGCACCATGCAGCGCAATGCTCGGGACTGGACATGGATAGATCGTTGCCGCGCCAAATGCTCCGGTCGCCCCACCTACAACCGGGAGCGCATCCGCGAAGGTCTGCGCCGCCGCCGGTTTCTTGAATGAGATGTCGCCTTCTGTCGCCTTCTGTCGCTAATGTTTCACTCATAGAAATGCAAAACTCCATGCGTGGCAGCTACCACGCAAGATTTGCAGCGCCTTTTGGATGATGCCTGGGACTCCGCTCCCGAGACCGCATCCACATTGCGCGATGAACTGCGCAGATACGAAACCGCCGTCGGCGCGCTTCTCTCCGGCGGTTCGATCCAGAGCGTCGGCAAAAATTCCGCCAACCAATCCTACGCCTACACCGGCAACGGCACGCTGACCACCGCCGAAGTTGCCCGTGCGTGGCGCGACCTCATCAGCCTCTTCGACCGCTGCCAGCAGGTGCTAATCACCGCTGGAACAGAATCGCCGACGGATGATGAGATCTACGCGGAGATGAAGGCCCGCCTCCGCCCGGTTTATCAGACGCGCGGAGATTACCGGAATTTGAGGTGTGCCGCATGAAGACCCGCGGCACGGCATTCGAGGCGCGCAGCATCGTTGCGCAAGAGGTCATCTATCGCGTCCAGAAGATCAAGGCGCGTTACGAGGCTGCGCAGCCGTCCACATGGCGCAGCCACATCCCGACAGGCCCTCAAGACGCTCGATTCAACGTCACGCAGTCCAGCCGCACCATCATTGCGGAAAAGGCAAAGCACTTCGAGGACAACAACGCCATCGCACAGCGCATCGGCAGCGTGTTCGTGGACTACACAGTCGGAGCGAACGGCCTCATCCTCATCCCCAACAGCACGGATCAGACATGGAACGAGGCTGCAAAAAAATACTGGAATCAATGGTGCGTGTTCCCGGATGTCCGCAGCCGCCAGAATTTCGGCACGTTGCAGGGCCTCATCGCATGGCGCTGGCTCTTTGACGGCGAAATCTTCCTGCTCAAGACCCGCGGCAAATCCGCAGACGGCCGCACATTTCCGCGTCTGCAACTGATCGAGTATTACCTCGTCCAGACCCCGCCGGATCGTTCAAGGGATGAAGGCAAAACCATCGTGGACGGCGTGGAGATAGATGCCGCCGGCAGGCCCACGGGCTATTGGGTCAAGGAAACTTCCTACAGCAACACGTTCCGCTTCGTCGCCGCGGAAGACATCATCCACGTCTTCGAGCCGAGCCGCCCGGGCCAGTATCGCGGCATGAGCTTCTTTCACGCGGCCATCAACTACCTGCACCGTCTCGACGATCTTCAGGAACTGGAATTCCGCGCCGCCGATGATGCCGCAGAAAAATCAACCTTCGTAAAGACCAACAGCGGTGAGATCCCGCCGGCACTCGTCCGGGCCGGTGCTGACAACTTCCACGAGGAAGCCACGACACCGCAGACAACCATCAACGTCGAAGAGCGGTCCGCGCAATTGCAGGAAGCCATCGGCGGCCGGATGCAAGCCTTGAAAACAGGCGAGGACGTTGTCCAGTTCCAACCCACCAGGCCGACGGAAGCCACCCGCGCGCTCTGGAGTTACCTCACGAGCTGCGTCTGTTCAGCAGTCGGAATCCCCAAGGTCATCTGCTTCAGCGAGTGGCTGGACAAAATGCAGGGCACTGTTGTCCGCGGTGATTACGACATCGCCGACAAATTTTTCAAAGCCCGCAGCGCAGTTCTCTCATCGGCTTTCCGTGAGGTTTACATCTACGTCATCGGCTGGGGAATCCGTTCCGAACTCGACCTCGCTGACAGACCGGGAGACGGATCATGGGTGAACGTCACCATCCGGCCTCCAAAATCTGTGAACGTTGACGTTGGCAGAAATTCTTCGGCCATGCTCGCTGAACTCGCCGCCGGAGCGACGAATTTTGATCTCATCTACGGTCCGCTTGGTCTGGACGCCCGCGAAGAACTCAGCAAGAGCATCCATTTCATGGCGTGGCTGAAAAAAGAATGTGCCGCCGTCAGCCAGCACGAAGGAGTCACGGTTGAAGCTGCCGAAATCGTTGAACACGCGGCCATCGTTCTCGACCGCAAAAAAGCGGGCCAGACTCAGGAGACACAGCAACAACAGGACGAAGAATTGGTCCAATGACAAAATCATTTTCAACACCGAACGACTGGAAAATCTGGGCCAGCAGCTTCCCCGTGCGCGCCGCGGCGGATGCGCCCTACGTCAGCCCGTTCAAAGTGCTTCAGGCGGCGGACAACCATGTTGACATCCTGCTCTACGGACCCATCGGGCGCGATTTCCTGAGCGAGGACGGCATGGCCGCCGCCGACTTTGCGCAGATTCTCGGCAACATCCCGAAAGACAAGACCCCACGCCTGCGCATCAACAGCCCCGGCGGAAACGTCTGGGACGGCTTCGCCATCTACAATCTCGCGCGAGAACGCGGCGTAAAGACCCGCGTGGACGGCGTCGCCGCCAGCATCGCCGCCGTCATCTTGTGCGCGGGCGAATCCGAATCACCCGAGGCCGCCAGCGTCATGATCCACAAATGCTGGGGCGTATTCATCGGCAACGCGGACGAGGTGGAT
>CAZFNB010000120.1:0-5851 GCA_964520235.1 uncultured Bifidobacterium sp.
AAAGTGGCGGCCAACGTCCGGAGCAATCCCCGCGACCAGTCTGTGGCGCAGGAGTACGCGTTGTTGATCAGCGCATCGAGCTTTGAAACGACTGTTGAACAGCAGACCAAAGAGGTCAATCTCGGCTTGATTCGATTCAATGTGGATAGTTACACCTTTGTTCCCAAGGTGGATTACGCCTTCAAGTGGCAGTTGGTTCGTGGAGGAGTGCTGGTGGATGGCAAGGATGTCACGGGAACAATCGCCGGCGCACCGTTCAAGATGCCGGTCACAAACGCCAACAGGCCACCGACCTTGAGACAGGCGGAGGCGAAGGCAAATCAGGAAAAACTCTATCCGGTGTCTGAACTGTCCCGCGAGCTTTCAGCAAGAATCACGGATCAGTTGAAACAGATTCCATTGCCCGAAGAGTGATCTGCGCGGTTCGTGACGGTCAGCCTTTTCGCGCGTTTTGGATGATCTGATTGAACCGCTGTCCTTCGATGTCCGTCTTGATCTGCACCCAGACCGGGAAATGGTCGGAGAGCTGATAGGTGAACTGCTCAGGCGTCAGGCTCTCGTTCGGGTAAAGCTCCTTGATCTTCCCGTCGCTGATGTGGAAATCCAGGATTCCACCCTTGTTGCTGAAACGATCCTTCAACGTCGGCATGTGCAGGATTTGATCATAGCGCGCGTCCTTGCCGAGATTCGAGCCGCCCACCGCCAGGTCGCCCGATTTCAGATCCACCAATGACTCGGGAATCATCAACCCCCGGCTCGTCAGCGCGTTGAACAGGCTGTCCTTCAATTTTGGGATGTTGAAATCACCCATCACGATGAGATCCTTGTCCTCGACGCTCTTGGATTTCATCCGCACGTCAATCCAGTCCGCCAGCATCTGCAACTCCGCCTGACGACCTTTCGTGCTGTCGCCCCAGCGTGTGTGCGTGGCAAGCGCAAGAAAATCAAAATTGCCGGCCCGGAACGAACACAGGTAAGGCGCGCGCCAGAACGATTGTTTGGCAAGATACTCGGTCGCCTTCTTCTCGCGCGGCGCGTCCACCTCGGAGGCCAGCCCGTTGAACGTCACGGCCCGTCGGTCGTAAAGAAACGCCGTCCGCTCGTCGTTGCCGCCATCGTCATCCAACCAGTCCGAATACACCACGTCCCAACTCGGGCCGAGGATGGGCAGCACCTTGCCGAGGTCCGCCAGTGCATCCCGTAACTCCACCAGCGCCACCAGATCGAACTGCCCGAGAATCTCCGCGATGTAATGGATGGACGCATCGAGCCTCGGTTTCTTGCCGAACTCGCGGATGTTCCAGATGGCGACGTTGATGGACTCGTCCAGTTTGGACGACGGGATGTTGGCGGCGTTGATGCGCTTCTTGAGCGCCAGAAGACCCTTGGCCAGTTCGGGAGAAACTTTTCCGTGGTGCATGGGCGCGTATTACTCCCGCGCCGAATCCGTGTCAATGCCGTGGTGTGAAGGGAGTGTGACTGAAACTGCCGCGCACGCTGGCTTTCTTTATCATAATCTTGTTCTTAATCTTACTCTCCGGCGGGACAGATTAAGAAAAAAATTATGATTACGATTAAGAACCGAACCATCCGCGCGGCGCTTTTAGTTGCACCCGTGTGAAGTTTTCAGGGCTGATTTATCCCTCATTTGGGGGATTGAGCTTTGTAGGTCTGATTGGTGACCGACGGTGGAATTGGGGTTATGCCTGATTGAGGTGCGCATCGCTTGCCCATCATACACCCTGAAAGCACTGTGGGCATGAGTGCAGCCAAAGCCGACCAGCCCACCAACCGAAGAAAGGGAAACCACCGACGAAGCTTGGTGAGAAAGGAAAGATCCGCAACCTCGCCATTATCGCGGTAGGAATATAAACACACTCTTGCATATTTTCCGGGGGGCCAATATTTCGCGCTCTGCTCTGCTCATCGCCGAAACATTGTTGACGAACCTCTGGCAATGCTCGCAAAAGCGGCGCTTGTCATCACCGCACATCTTTTCCCAGTCAGCGGAGCATCGTGCCCTGACTGTCCAAAGTGAAGTGTTTGATTTCATAGCACGCCAATTACAGATCAATGTTCGTTCGACTAATCACTCTATTTCTTCAACCGGTAATAACGCTCGGGTTCACCGATGTTGACGTTGAGCAGGATGAATTTCACCGAGCCGTTGTCAGTGATGGCGTTGGTGAGATTGCTCCAGACGATGACAGGAATCAGATTGGTGGTGGTCTGCGCCACAAAGACGTTGGGTGTCGAACTCGGCCAGGTGATGAGCAACTGGCTGGCGTTTGTGGGTGTGATGGTCAGCGTGGGCGGCGTCAGCGGTGTGATGGTGACCACGGCGTTGTCCGAGTTGTTGCCGGGCGTGGCGTCGGATTCAACTGCGGTGGTCGAGGCGATGTTGTTGACGACTCCGGCGTTGGTGGCGGTGACTGTGATGGTGATTTGTGCGCCGGCTGTGACTCCAAGATTGCCGACAGAGGCCGTGACGGTGTTGCCGGAGTTGGTCACCGTGCCTTGTGTCGTGACGGCTGAAACGAAGCTGACGCCCGCAGGCAATGTGTCCGTGACGGAAACTCCCGAGGCGGCCAGCGTGCCAAAATTGGTCACGGCCAGGGTGTAGGTGAAGTTGAAATACTCGCCGACCGTGGGAGAGGAGGCGGATTTGTTCATGACAAGATCAACGGCGGTCGCCACTGTGCCGGCCTTCCAGATGAACACGTCTTCCTCGGAATTCGCATCATCAGCCACAAGATCGGTGGCAAGGCTGGAGAACAGGATGACCGAACCGTCGCCGCTGATCTGTGGATTGTAACTTGGGCCATTTGCGCCGCCGGTGAGGAAACGGTTCTGGCTGATGAGCACGGAGGTGTCGAGAACGCGGTCGTAACGGAAAACGTTGTCCGTGCCGAAGAAATTGCCGGGAACGTGGTTCATGGCGGCGCTGAGGTAGGTGATGTAACGCCCGTCGGCACTGACGACCGCGTCATGCGAGAAGCCGTCGGCGCTGCTGGTGCCGTCGCAGGTCTTGGTGATCAAAGTTGTGCTGCCAGAGACGGTGTCGCGCAGGAAGATGTCTTCGATGCTGTTGGTGTCACCGGTGACGAGGTCGGTGGCAAAACTTTGAAACGCGACATAACGGCCATCCGCGCTGATGGACGGGAGGATGGAGTAGCCGTTGCCGCTGATGGTGCCGGACTGGTTCACGCTGACGAGACGGTTGGTTTTTGATTTGAGATCAAACAGGAAAACGTCCTCGAATCCATTCGTGTCATTGTTGACCAGATTTCCGGCGGTGCTGATGAACGTGACAAACACATTGCTGGAGGCGGAGTTGACGGCCAGGCGGGGATTGTAGGAAAAGCCGTTACCGCTGCCTGTGCCGGAGGAGTTGACGCTGACAAGATGATTCGACCCGGCGGCGACATCGTAAAGGAACACGTCCTGGGTGAGGTTCGTGTCGTTGTTCACCAGATTCCCCGCGTAGCTGGTGTAAACGACATAGATCTTTCCTGAAACAGGATCCACTTCAATGCCTGCGCCGAACGAACTGGCGTCGCCGCCGCTGTTGCCGGCCACGTTGTGACTGATGAGCCGGGTATTGCCGGTCTGAAGATCGCGCAGGAAGATGTCGCGGTTGAAACTCGTGCCATTGGTGGTCAGGTTGTTCGCATCACTTTCAAAGGCAACGTAGCGCCCGTCCGGACTGATGGACGGGAAAGCGGAGTATCCGTTGCCGGTGTCCGTGCCGGTAAGATTGACGCTGACGAGAATGTTGGAGCCGGTCAGCCGGTCATGGACGAAAACATCCTGGTTGAAGTTGCCGTCGTTGGCCGTCAGGTCGGACGCCACGCTGTCAAAGGCGATGTAATTGCCGTTCGAGCTGATGGACGGGTTTGAGGAGTAGTCGTTTGCGGCAACGCCCGAGAGGTTGGTGCTCAACAACCGGATGGCAAACGTGTTCAAGTTGATGAGATACACGTCCTCGGTGTTGTTCAGGTCGTTCGTTGCCAGATTGGACGCATTGCTGACAAAGGCGGCCCATTGTCCGTCCCGGCTGACGACTGCGCCGTAGGAGTAGGAACTGCCGGAGGCACTGGGCGACGAAACGCTCACCAACTCGGTGGTGTTGCTGGGCCATGTGTGCGCCCAGACATCCATGTATTGGCCTCCATTGACGACAATGGCGAGTCCCTCGCCGCCACCACCGCCGCTTTCGGGATCACCGGTGAACGACGTGACGTCGCCGTTGAAATTGATCGCGGGGTCGTAGGAGGAGGCATCCGGAGCGTTCGTGCTGCCGTTGCGGTAACTGACCAGCCGCGTCGTGCCCGTGACAAGGTCTCGCACAAAGACGTCCGTGTTGAAGCCGAACTTGGTTTGAGCGGTCAGGTCGGTGGCGTAACTCTCGAACGAGACACCCGTGCCGTCGCCACTGATGACCGCGTTGAATGAGTCGCTGTTGGCGGAAGCGTTGCCGGCGAGATTCACGCTGACGAGCACCGTGGTATTGCTCCACATGTCACGCACGAAGACGTCCTGACTGAAGTTCGAATCGTTGGTGACGAGATTGTTGGCATAGCTGCTGAAGACGACGTAGCGGCCATCCGCACTGATGCCGTTGACGGTGGAGGTGTTGTTGCCGGCGGCGGCCCCGTTGGTGTTGACGCTGACCAGAACGGTTGTGCCGGATTGACGGTCGCGCCAGTACACGTCCTGCGCGAACGTCACATCGTTGGTGGCGAGGTCCGTGGCCGAGCTTTCAAAGGCGACGAATCGCCCGTCTGCGCTCAGGAACGCCATGCCCGACTGGGCGTTTGCGCTGCCGCTGCCAATAAGGTTGATGCTTACAAGCTCCGTCGTTCCTGCTGCCACGTCGCGAATGAAGACATCCTCTGTGTCGTTGAAATCATCCGCCACCAGATCCGATGCGTAGCTGGTGAAGGCAACGATTTGTCCGTCTGCGCTGACAACGGGGTCAATCGAATAGCTGGCGCCAGCGTCCGTGCCCGCGGCGTTGATGCTGATGAGCCGGTTCGTGCCCGTGCTGGCGTCGTAAAGAAAGACGTCATTATCGAAATTGGAGTCCGGCGCGTTCACAAGATCGTCAGCATAGCTGGTGAAGACGGCGACCTGGCCGTTGCTGCTCATGAGTGAACGGTTCTGGTCGGCGGTGTAGGAGGAATTGTTCGCGCTGTTGGTGCCGGTGAAGTGCCGGCTGATGAGCGTGGTGGTTTCCAGGAACAAGTCGCGCTGGAACACGTCCAAAGCGCTGTTGGCGTCGTCTGCCGCAAGGTCGGCGGCGGAACTGGCGAACAGAACGTACCGGCCGTCGCCTGAGATTTGCGCGGAGTAGGAACTGTCGTTGCCGGAAACGCCACCAAACTGGTTCACACTGACCAGCCGGGTGCTTTGCGTGATCAGGTCGCGCACGAAGACGTCCGTGTTGAAATTGAAATCGTTGTCAACCAGGTTGCGCGCGTCGCTGCTGAAGGTCACGTAACGCCCGTCCGCGCTCACCGAGGATTCATACGAATTGTTGTTGCCCGCCACGCCATCGAGCAGGTTGCTCGAACCGGAGGCGATGAAGACGTTGCCCGCCGCGTTGATGTCGTTCTCGATGATGTTGACCACGGCCTGTGTTGTGCCGATGAGCACCACGCCGCCGGTCGGGCTATGGAGCGCGATGTTGAAAAATTCATTGCACTCGAAAGCCGTGTCGTTGATGAGCGGAACGGTGACGGTCTTGATGTTTTCGCCATTCAAGAATGATACAGTGCCGACCGTGTTGGAATAATCCGCGCCCGCCGTGGCCGAAGCACTGATGAGCGTGGTCGCAGGGATGGTGTAT
>CAZFNB010000120.1:5861-6805 GCA_964520235.1 uncultured Bifidobacterium sp.
GCGCCCGCCGTGGCCGAACCGTTGGCGGTGGCAAATTGGGCCGCCACGCTGCCGATGGTGCCGCCGGTGCGCAGGACAGTGATAAACGCCTGGCCTCCGCCTTCGTTGACGGAAAATTGCGCGCCGAGAAATTGCAGAATGCCTGCGCCGTTGGTCACGGTCGTGCTTTCGTTGACATTGTTGTTTGTCACCACCAAATCCTGCTCTAAGGCGGCGACACTGGCGAAATGATTGATGATGCCGCTGCTGGTCGGAATGGCGTTCACCGTCAAAGTGGCCGCAGCTCCTGCAAGAATCGTCCCGGCATTCAAAGCGAAGTTGTTGCCGGATTGAATGACGCTACCCTGCGATGTGCTGAATGAAACCGGTATCGCGCTGGAATCCACATCAAAGCTCAAACTTGCCAGTGTGGCGCTGTCAGGGCCGAGATTTGTCACCGTCACAATGTTCGTGAGCACCTGACCCGCGACGACCGGGTCAGGCGAATCAACGATGGTGACACCGATGTTCGCGATGCCGATGAACGTCGTTTCGGTGTCCGCATTGTTTGACGTGTCGTTGTCAGACGGGGTTGTCGAGACCACCACGGTGTTGCTCACAAGCCCGTGTTGTGACGCGGTGACATTGATGGTGATGGTGGCGTTGCTGGTGTAATTCAACGCGCCAAGGTCGCAGGTCACGACGTTGCCGGAGTTGGTCACGGTGCCTTGCGATGAACTTGCGGAAACAAAATTGACGCCGGGTGGCAACGTATCCGTGACCACCACGCCGGTGGCGTTGGTCGGGCCGCGATTGGTGACAGTGATGGAGTAACTGAATCCCAATGTGCTGCTGGCTGGATCGCTTGAATCCGCCAGCGCAACCTGCAAGTCAACAGAATCAAACGCGACAACGCGCGAGCCGGCGGAAAATTCCGACGTGTTGCCATTGTTATCCGTGGCGGT
>CAZFNB010000121.1:0-6776 GCA_964520235.1 uncultured Bifidobacterium sp.
CCTCACCCCGTCCCTCTCCTCATCCGATGGGGAGAGGGTGGCCGAAGGCCGGGTGAGGGGGACATATCGCGTGCCTGGTTATCCCTTTGTGCCGATCGCGTTCATCGCCTTTGCGACGATCTTTCTCGGCTTCACGGTCTATAACGACTTCTCGGACTACCACGCAACCGTCGCCGCCGGCAAACCTGCGTTGATCAATTCCGTTTTCGGCGTGGCGCTGACATTGATTGGAACACCGATTTACTTTTTCTATCGGATGCGACGCGGCTGAACCAGCGACCGCGCACGCCCTGCTTGCGCAAAGGCGGTGCGCTCATTACCGTAGTCGTTGTGCGCCCGTAGCTCAGTTGGATAGAGCATCTGCCTTCTAAGCAGAGGGTCCCGTGTTCGACTCACGGCGGGCGCGCCATTCCCATTTACGATTTGGGATTTACGATTTACGATTCCCCACGTGTTGAGCCTGGAACAACTCTCTGAATTGCTGGAAAAGAACCGCGCCGCCGCATCCGCTCGCGTGAAGGAGTTTTCCATCAGCGGCAAATCGTTCGCGTTCAATTCAAGGTCGGCCATCATGGGCGTGGTCAATCTCTCTGCGGATTCCTGGTATCGCGAAAGCGTCTGTCTCACTGCGGAAAGCGCCATCCAGCGGGGGCGCGTGCTCGCGGCGCAAGGCGCGGACATCGTGGACGTCGGCGCCGAATCCACGCTGGCCAACGCCGCACGCGTGGACGATGCGGCACAAAACTCGAAGTTACTACCAGTCATCAAAGCCTTGCGAGCCGCAAACATCCTGGTTTCCGTCGAGACGTATCAACCTGCCGTCACGCGCGCGTGTCTCGAAGCCGGCGCAAACATCCTCAATCTCACCGGCACGGATCGCAGCGATGAATTGTATCGCATGGTCGCAGCGCATGAAGCGGCGGTGATCATCTGTTACGTGCAAGGGAAGAACGTGCGCGAGGTCGGCGACTTCAACCTGAGCGCCGACCCGATTCCGATGATGCAGGATTACTTTGCGCGGCAGATCGAGATCGCGCAGCGCAACGGCGTGGAACGCATCTTCATTGATCCCGGTCTCGGTTTCTACTATCGCAACCTGCAAGACAGCGCAGTGCGCGTGCGACATCAGATGAAGATTTTCCTGAACACATTCCGGCTGCGCACACTGGGTTTTCCCATCTGCCACGCCCTGCCCCACGCCTTCGAGTATTTTGGCGATGAAGTCCGCTGCGCCGAACCGTTCTTTGCAGTGCTGGCGGCGTTGGGCAAAACGGATTTGTTCCGCACGCACGAAGTCCCGCGCATCAAGGCCGTGCTGGACACGATGCGGGTTTATTAAGAATGGGGCCATGAAAGGCTCACCGACGATGAGAGCGGTTTATTGATCGCCAGTTTCAAAGACAACCGACGAACTCCAACAAGCATCGTTTGCGGTAAATGACAATTGGACATCTAATGAAATTGCCTCGCAAATTTAATTCCTGGTCGAATATCGGAGATGGGCCTGACGAATACGAAGTTCGCGGGTCGGAAATAGTTCGCGTCAAAAGTTCAGATGCACAGGACGCACTGCAAATTGCGGATTTGGTTTCTTGGCAAATCCACCCCGAAATGGTTTTTGACGTGATCGAGATTACACTTAATGATGGCCGACAGTTTGTGTGGCTTGACAAACATGATGATCTTAAAAGGATTTTGCGGCAAGTTGCTTTAGAGAAATTCAAAGAAGCATAATATCAATTTAGTGAACCACTCAAAATCAGTTTGCAGGTGCAGTACATATTCCTCTTTTTTAGTTTTCATGGCGCGACTCGAATCACTTCCGCCAGCAAAAAAACACGCATTCTTCGCCTGACTTCGTGATCCACTGGTCGCAGACGCGCAGGCTGTGCTTTGCCAGTTCTGCGCAAATCAGTTCCGGCGTGTAGCGATACGAGAAGAACAGCCGCACTTTGTCTCCGCGTCGGAACGCCAACTTTTCCCCTTCGACCACGACGATGCGACTTCGCTTGAAAACAAATTGCGCCACCACCCGTCGTAATGAACGCGTTCCGCGCTCCACATCGAAACGTAATTCGCCATCGCCGCGCTCCACACCCAGATCGAGCAAAAACGTCAGCAACCAGTCGCGCGTCAGTTCGTTGTCATACTGCGGCAGAATTTTTGCCACGCCCGCCGCGTAATCACCACCCGGCGCAAGGTTCGCACTGAACAGCAACCAGTCGCCGCGTCGCACAAGAGCCGCGAGTTTTGGGAGAATTTCATCCGGCTCAAAGTTTGGGATCATTCCAAAGAAGGTAATGAGGCGCGTGGTGCGTGGTGCGTGGTGTGTGACCAGAATCGCTGGTAAATCATTCGCCGTCACCAGATCGCACACGAGCGGGAAGATTTTTTCCGCAGGCAACACCGCGAGCGCAGCCTGCTGCGCGACAAGCGTCATCGCCACGCTCACATCGGATGGCGTGTAGATGACATTCCGTTTCCGGGCTTCAAGCAACCTGAGCAGGCGCGTGTCTTTCTGTCCACCGCCGCAGCCAAGGCCAATCACATGAACACGCGGTGACTCGATCTGTTTCGCCGCCGCAGCGAAAGCCCGGTCGTAGGTCGCTGCGCAATCTGCATCATTGCGTGACGGCGAATATGCCCGATGCAACGCCAGCCACTTGTTCGTCTGCTTGATCGAGTCGTAATGAAATTTGTGATTCACTTGGCGCGTGCGCAGAGACTTGATCAAGTCGCGCCGCACGGATTCCGGGTACTGGCTCGGGTGGATGAGGACGTTGGCGGCGTTCATGTTTGAGCCTGCGCAGGCCGGAGCTACGGTTTGGACTGCGGGAAGATCTGGTAGAGCAGCAGGTAGATGATGACACCGGTGACGGAGACGTACATCCACAGCGGCCAGGTCCAACGCGCGATACGTTTGTGTGCGTCGAATCTTTCCTTGAGGGCGCGCACCGTGGTCATGATGACCATGGGAACGATGACGGCAGCCAACACGGTGTGAGTAAGAAGGATGGTCAGGTAGATTGGCCGGAACCAAGCCGGCTCGACGAACCGGGTCACGGCCTTGACGGTGAAGTGATAGGTCAGGTAGCTGGCGAGAAACACCACCGACGTGACGAGCGCCGCGATCATGCAATTGCGGTGGGCAGTCTTGTTCCCGCGTTTGATGAATACAAAACCCGCTGTGAGCAGCACTGCGCACAGACCGTTCAGCAAGGCGTTGACAGCCGGGAGATTCGATAACTCAAGCATCGGGAGGATTGTATCGCTCCCATCACTGTCAAACCACTCCAAAGAACGGTAGTGGTCCAGTCTGGATGATCGGTGGAGCGAGTGTACTCGCGAGCCGGCTCGTCAGCAGCCTCGCCCCACCAATCTGTAGAACCACTCCAAAGAACCGTCTTGGCCGGCACGCGTCACTCCGGCCTTCAGGGAAACGTGAGACGGTAGAACGAGCTGGCTGCGGTCAACGGCACATAGACGCGGTTTGTGGTCGCTGATCCGGGTACTGTCACCCAGTTGTTGCTGATGCCGACACTCAAAGGATTGGACTGCGACTCCAGCCTGCCTCCTGCCACCGGCCAGGAAATTTCAAGCTGATTGCCGGTCACCTGAGTGGTAAGGCGCACAGCGGGAAGTATTTTGTAAACGATGCCGCCGCTGCCGTTTGCCGATGTGTTGGTGACGAGCGCATAAAGTTCGCCGTAGGCATCCTGACCAAATCCATGGACCGTCAGGCCGTTTGGCAGGATCGCGGAGGCAAACTGTGACAAAAAGAATGCATTCAACCGTCCAGTCTGCAAATCAGCGTAGAAGATTCGACCGTCCGCACGCACGGGTTGCGTTTTCAATGCGAGATCGCCAAAGACGTATTTACCGACCAATTCAGGGATGGCTGAACCCCGATAAACAAATCCGCCCGTGATGGAAATGCCATCGTTGTGATCGTATTCCAGCGTCCCTTGCGGGCCGCTGATGGGATCAATCATGCCTACGGGAATTCCTGGGCTGCGGTTTCCGGGCGGTGCTCCAATCGTGCCCGCGTTGCCGGACGGGCCGTTGGTGCGATTGAAGAGGAAGTCACCTTCCTTGACAGCCCAGCCGTAATTACCTCCCAAAACGATCTTGTCAATCTCCTCAATGTTGTTCTGCCCGACGTCGGCAAGGATGAGGTCGCCGTTCGCTGTGTCGAATGAGAATCGGTAGGGATTACGCAAACCGTATGCGTAGATTTCAGGAACTTGTCCGACGCCCTGGAACGGATTGGTTGTGGGAATACGATACTGCCCGTTGGGGCTGACGGGATCGGGGCTGGTCGGATTGAGTAACGGATTGATGGGATCGAACCGAAGCATTTTGCCTAGCGGAGTGGTGAGGTTCTGTGCATTGCCACCCGGCTCGATGTGGCTGGCTCCGACATCGTTGGCATTTCCACCATCGCCAAGTCCCAGGTATAGATACCCATCGGGGCCGAAGGTTATCGTCCCGCCGTTGTGATTGTTCGCGTTCTTTCCGAATGAAATGATTTCGCGACGTGAATTCGGATCGACCACGTTTGCGTTGGTATTGGAGATTTTCCATTCATTGACCGCAGTCATGTATCCCTGCGATGCACCATTCGGCGCGGCATAAGTCGGCGCGGTGACGATCAACTGGCTGTTGAACGTGTAAAGCGTCTGGTGTCCCGGGCTGGCAGGATTGTTGAAGCCGGGATGAAACGCGAGACCGAGAAAGCCGCGTTCATCATTCGGGCTTGCAGGGTTCAACGAAGTGGAAATCAGGTTGGAAATGTCCAGCGCCGCGCCCGGCAGGAGCACGCCGTTCTGGATGATGCGGAGTAATCCGTTCTGTTCGACCACGAACAAACGGTTGGTGTCGCCGGGAGGGCTGATGGCGTAGTCAGGCGCAGCGAGGCCGGTGGCAACCGCCAGGAGAGTGATCCCGATGTCCCCGTTGGTGACAGCGGGGAGATATCTGTCCAAGGTGATCTGAACCGGTGACGAGGTGGAACTGAGGCCAAGATTGTCCACGGCCACGGCGGTGAGAGTGTGTCCCCCGATTGCCAGGCGGATTGATAGACTGTAAGGACTGGTATTATCGCTTCCAATCACAACCGCATCGTCGAGAAAAAGCACGTTGGTCACACTGCCGTCAGTGTCACTCGCCGTCACGCCAATGGCGACCGCCGCCGAAGCGCTCAACACTGCGCTGTTAGCCGGATTGGTGATGGTGACACTTGGAGGATTGTTTGCGGCAGCCACTGTCACATTGACGACACTGGATGTCGTCGCAAGTCCCAGATTGTCCACGGCAACCGCCGTCAACGAATGTGCGCCCGTAGCGAGATTGGCGGTGATCGTGAACGGGGCGCTGTTGGTTCCACCCAAAGCAGCAACTCCATCGAAGAATGTGACGTTTGTGACCGTTCCATCAGGATCGGAAGCGGTCGCCACAATGGTGACATTGGCCGGCGGAGTGAATGCCTGCCCGTTTGTTGGTGTTGTGATGCTGACCGCCGGAGCAAGGTTGCCAACCGGGGCTGTGGATCGCTGGTAAACAAATCCTCCACCAACCGGCCAGGATAGAAATGTCACGTCCAGATAAATATCGTCCGTCACCAGATGCACGACAGCGTTGATGCCGACGGTGCTCGGAGGACCGCTGTGCAAAACCTTGGCCCAGGTGTTCCAGTCTGTGTAAGTCACGTTCGTATTCGCCGTCGTCCCGTCCGCCCACTCGGTGCCTTGCGGGCTGAAAAAATGTGTAAAAAAAGATTCCGTGGCCGCGTTGTAGATCCCTTGCAAGCTGCCTCGCGTGATCTGCACGTTCGACGTAATCAGATCAACATCTGTCGGCGACACATTGGTAAATGTGATCGCGGGGCCGTTCCAGATCGTCCCGGCTTTTGTCACACTGTTCAAAAGCAACGCCGCAACCAGCATGATTGTCAGCTTGAATTTTATCCGCCTGACCGGATCAGTACACGAGGGAGCGCTATTGTTCATGACAATTGAGAGTTGGTTCACGAAGCGCGACTGGATTGTCGCATGTTTCGCCAACCATTGATGAGACGAGTCAGGAGGCTGTTTGGTTCCCGCAGCCGATCAAAAACGGGCGAACATGGCAGGGGGGATGATTATTTTTCGCGCTCAAGATTCCTGATGGCTGACACCATTGCAGGCATCACATTCGTCCATTCCACGCCATCACCTCCGGTTTCAAACACGCCACGCAGCCGGGCCTGTTTGTCAACGAGCACGAAAATGGTGCTGTGAATGAACAGGTCATCCTCGTTCGTGCGTTCCTCGGGTTTCTTCTCGACCGCTGTGAGCTTGAGGCTGTCAATGCCAAGGGCGGCGATTTGAAGTTTCGTTCCGGTAAGAAACTGCCATCGCTGCGGGTCGGCATTGTAGCGCGCGGCGTATTTGTTTAGAACAGCAGGCGTGTCGAATTCCGGGTCCGTGGTCAGCGTGACGAGCCGCGCATCGCCGTCCTTCGGCAATGCGGCCTGCAACATTTCCATCTGCTTCGTCATTCGAGGACACGGCCCGGCGCACCGGGTGAAGATGATGTCAGCCACCCAGACCTTGCCGCGCAGGTTTGCCAATGTAACCGGGTTGCCAACCTGATTGGTGAGCACAAAATCAGCGACGTTTCCGATGACCGGCAACGTCACGGCGGGGGTGGATTGCGGTTTCATCCGTGAAAGCACGAACGAGGCGCACAGGATGACGATGATCAAACCGACACCGATCCAGATGGTGCGTGAAAGT
>CAZFNB010000122.1:0-6738 GCA_964520235.1 uncultured Bifidobacterium sp.
CAGCTTGGAATTCTGGCCGCGCTCGACCGTGCTGGGTTCTGCGCGCAATGTGATCTTTGCCGCGTCGCAAACAAATCCACGAGCCAGCGCGCCAAGCGTAATCTGGGGCGCGGCGTTTCGCGCAAATCCGGGCTGGGAATTGAAGCCCTGTTCATTCCAGATTTCCGCGAAGCGCTGGCGCTCGCCGTCATTGTTGCAGAAGACGTGGACGGAATAATCCTGTCGCAGCCAGCGATGGAGCTGGTCGAAAAATTCCCGCCGTTGCGCCTCTGCGATTTGCGGTTCCGGCGCGCGATCTCCAAGCGGACGAAACGCTTCGAGCGAAGAAAATGCGGGTGGCTCCGCCGTGTCTCCGTCGCTTGCTTCAAGCGCAATCATTCCCTTCTCTGCGATTTGCCTGCGAAGGTGTTCCCACGCGATGAAAAACAAATCATTCTCCGGGATCTGCCCCGCGTATTCCTTTGCGCGTGATTCCAGTTGCTCCGGCTCGCACAGCAGAAAAATCGTCCCGCGTGGCAGGTAAGCAAGGAGATGCGTTAGATCGGGAGGAGATGCGTCGCCTGACACCCTGCGCAGCAGCCCAAGCTCGCCCGCCGGTGGCAGGGTGATCGTTGTGATTTCGCCGCGCGAGATTTGGGTGAGCGGGTCGAACTCGCGCAGCGATTCCAGTTCGTCGCCGAAAAACTCCAACCGCACCGGCCACGGACTCGTCGGCGGGAAAACGTCCACAATGCCGCCGCGCATGGCGATGTCGCCCTTTTGAGTCACCTGCGCTTCCGGCTCGTAGCCCTGTTCCTCCAGCCGCTCGACCAGGTCGAGCGGATTCGCGCGGTCGCCGCGATTGAGCGTGCGCATGCGACGCTTCAGTTCAACGGGGGGGAATGTTTTTTGCAACAACGCCGTCACACTGGTGACAATCATCGGTGGTGGACGAGTGCCGGCGAACGGCGGCCTTGAAAGCTCCACGAGCGTTTGCAGCCGTTCGGCGATGACGTCCACATGCGGGAGTTTTCCCTCGTGCGGCAGGATTTCCCAAGCCGGATAAAACAACGGAGGCGCAGAGGCCGGTGACTGTCTGAACAGGGTGTTGGCCCACGTCTCCATGTCTTGCTGGAAACTTTCCTGTGTGCGAAGACTGTCGGTGACAACGACGACCGGGTGTTTGGGAAAAATCCGTCGCAACAGCGCGGCGAAGAAGGGTTGCGCAGTGGCGGAGATGTTCTCACGTGGCAATGCGCCGCCCGACTCCAATCGCCGCGCCAAGGACTGGACAGCGGGAGTTTGCGAAACCCGGTCGAACAGATCGCCTGCCGCCGGGACTTGGAAATCCTGCGCCAAGCGCGGGGACGTTCGCAGGCTCACGGATTGCGGTCAACAAATTCATTCACCACAAACGGACTTGGCGGCGTCCGATGATGTTTCGTCTTTGCCGTTCGCGGCGGCTGGCTTAACAATTCCGTCATGAAGCTGATGCAATCTGGCCTGCTGCTGTTTTTGTTGACGACGTTCGTCTGCGTCGCCGCACCGTCCGCAATCGAGGACGCGGCAAAGCTGGAGGAACGCGGGAAATTCCGCGAAGCCGCCGCCGCACTGAAAGCCGCCCTCGCAAGCGGATCGCCTGATGTTTCGCAATCGAAGGCACTTGAATTCGAGTTGGACAGGCTTGAGCGCATCCGCCGGGATTATCCGATGAGCGGTGAGGCGTTGTTCGATGCGTTGAAGGAATCGGTGCGCGGCATCACGAAGGAGGAGTTTGAGCGATGGGTTGGCGAAGGGCGGTTTGATTCGCGCGAGATTGACGGCGAACGGCGCTTCATGGTTTCGAGCGTGAGCAATTTGTATTTCCGCCACGCAGAGCTGGAATCGCGACGATTAAAGCCGAAGGATGAAACGGATTTTGAAAAGGCGATATTGAAGAATTGCCGCGCCATTGCGGAAGCGGTGAAAGCTGAGAACAAACCTTACGTGTTGCCGAAGCGTTTTCACGCAGAGATGGTCGTGGTCGTAAAATCGAACGTCGTCCCAGCCGGAGAAATCGTCAGCGTGTGGCTGCCGATCCCGCGGGCGTATCCGTTCCAGACGGATTTCAAACTGGCAAAAACCTCATGGCTGCCCAAGCACATCGAGAAATCGTCGAGTCCAATCCGTTCGCTGTTCATGGAACACCGCGCACGGGCTGGCAGGCCTGTGGAGTTTCGCGCGGCTTACGATTACACCGTTCGTGGTGTGAAGTTTGAATTGAAGCCGGAGCAGATTCGCGAAGCCGATTTGAACGACGCGGAATTGAAGCGATTCATGGGCGAAGCGCCGCATGTGATTTTCACGCCTGAAATGCGCGCGCTTTCGGAACAGATTGCAGGTGGCGAGAGCAACCCCATGTTGAAGGCGAAAAGGTTTTACAACTGGATCTCTGAGAACATCAAATACAGCTACGCGACGGAATACTCGACTATCCGCAACATCAGTGAGTACTGCCGCGCGAATGGTTACGGGGATTGCGGACAGGAGGCGCTGTTGTTCATCACGTTGTGCAGGATGAACGGGATTCCCGCACGCTGGCAATCCGGCTGGTTCACTCATCCACTCGGCAAGTCCATCCACGACTGGTGCGAGATTTATCTCGCGCCCGGCGGTTGGATGCCGGTGGATCCCTACATGGGCATCTGGGCGATGCGCTACGCGCGGACGTTCACGGAGGAGGAAAAGCGTGAGGTGCGGGATTTTTATTTTGGCGGACTGGATCAGTGGCGCATGATTGCTAACAGTGATCACTCACAGGAACTCAAGCCGCCGAAAAAGTCGTTTCGCTCGGACAATGTGGATTTTCAGCGGGGCGAGTTGGAATGGGGAACGAACAACATTTACTTTGACGATTTTTCATATCAGTTGAACGTCAAGGAGTTCCGCATCAATTCTAATCCGGTTAATAACTAACTGTTGACCTCCGGCGTTGTGGTGATAAAACGGAGTTGAAACAAGCTTGGCCGACCTCGAACCGAAAAGTATCGTACCCGGTTCACTTTCAGAAGAGGTTCGCAGGCTTGTCAACAAAACCCTCAACACAAGTTATCAATGAAAATCCTCAGAACCACATCATCCATGAGATGGCTTGTGGCTGGCATCATGGCCACCAGCTTGATGCTGAATGCCGCTCCCATCTTCCCACTGCCGCCAGGGCCGAGTGTGATTCACCCGCCAGGCTACGTTCTTCATCTGCCATCACCCGGACCGGCACCGCTGCTGCCAGGAGGCACACTTGGGCCGGTCTTTTTCCCGGACACACTTCCCAGCCCGGATCTTCATCATTGGGAGGTGGAACTTCACAATCCGAACCCGTTCGTGGTCGCGTTCAATGTTTCATTTGCAACGCCTGCCGGCGCGTTCATGGGCGGGCTGTCTCTTACGCCCGGTTCATCCATGTTGTTCGATGTGATGTATCCGGATTTCCCTGCGGAAGTGAGTCCACCGCTTTGGATGGTGACAGCCAGCAGCAGCATCGGAATGCCAGCCGGCATCGTGGTGGATACTGCAATCCTGGAATATCCGTTTCCGACAGGTGCGGTTCCCGGGATTGGAGCGACGATAGCAGGAGGAACTCCCGGAGCCGTGTTCGGGCCGACCGTTCCCATGTTGCCGGGCATTGTGCTGACAGTTGACCCCGTGCCGGAGCCGGCGCTGGCGACTTTGTTGGGTTTGGGGGCGCTGGGACTTATCAACAGGGTGAAACGACGTAACGGCGTTTGAACCTCGATATTGTTCCGTTCGCGGGCCGTTCACGAAAAGTGAACGGCCTTGTTTTTTATGCGGCATCTCCCACGCAAACTTCGGCTCGCGTCGCCGCTGATTCTTTCGCAAGATTCCCACGATGAAGAATTCGGAACTCCGAAAAGCCCTCAAAGTTGCGGTCACTGCTGCGCACGCCGCCGGCGAGATCATGCGCCAGAATCTGCGCGAGGCCAAGACCGTCAACGAAACGACCTCACACGACATCAAGCTGGAACTGGACGTGCGTTGTCAGAAACTGATCGAGCGAAAGCTGCGAGCTGCATTCCCGAAGATCGCATTGCTTGGCGAGGAAGGAGACAGCGGCGATACCGGGGAAGAGTTGCGCTGGGTGGTTGATCCGATTGATGGGACGGTGAATTTTGCCTACGGAATTCCACACGCCTGCGTTTCCATCGCACTGCAACGGCACAGTTCCGAACGATCCGCCAGGAATGTTGAGCCTGAATATCAATCCATCCTTGGGGTGGTTTACGATCCGTTTCAAGACGAGTTGTGGACGGCTGTTCGCGGCGGGCCGGCGCTGTTGAACGGGAAACCCGTTCGTGTGAGCAGGCGCGCGAAGCTTGCGGACACGATCGTGTCCATCGGCTTCGCCAAGAGCCGGCAAAACACCGAGCGCGGCCTGCCGTATTTTTGCTGGCTTGTCCGGCGCGTGCGCAAGGTGCGGATGTTCGGTGCGGCGGCGCTGGGTTTGACTTATGTGGCGAGCGGACGATTGGACGCCTACATCGAACGCGGCGTGAGTTTATGGGATGTGGCGGCGGGCGGATTGATCGTGGAATGCGCGGGCGGAAAATTTTTCACCGAGGCGATTCCCGGCAAGCGCAAGGTGCGGATGATCGCAAGCAACGGACTGGTTCACTCAAAACTGCCCGTGCCGCGCTGAATCACAGACTGTTGGTGAACGTTCCACTCATCGCAATCGGGATGGCGTTCAACCAATAAAATTGTCCCGAGAAATAGCCGTTTGTGCTGCTTTTGAAATTCAGATTGAAATCCATCGGCCAGAAGAATGTCGTGGACAGGGAGTGGAGGAATCCACGATAAGGGTTTTGCAGCCAGTCGTAACCGGTCACGCTGCCGGTATCCGGCGGCCAAGTGCAGGTTCCGCCGCCAGAATTGTTGAGGTTGACGGTCAGTATGTCCGAAAGTCCGTTTGTGAACGTGAAGGCGATTGTTTTGTTCAAAACGGATTTGGGCGCAAACGTGGAAGACGGATACTGAACCTGCGCCATTCGAAAGAATTGTTTCGGCTGAGGTGTTCCAAACACGACATTCGTAAAAATCGGATTGGCGGTTTCTATTCCGACTTTCCCGTTGCTCCAGTTCAAAAGGTTGGTTGAAGCGAAAACCCGGTTGTCCGCGTAAAGACGGTTGCTGAACGTCAACGACACGCCTGTTCCCGAGCGGGCGATTTTTGTGTTCAAGTTTGTCACCAGAGGCAGACCGTTGGCAGCAACGTTGAATGCGTTGGCGGCAGTGCCGATGCGCCGGATGGCAATGGAGTTGATGGTGACGTTTGCGAGCGGCCTGTCGTTGGCGTCCGTGGCAACGCGGTTGATATTGAACACAACATTTGAGCCGCCGTAGATTTTCCCGAAGACAGTGTGAACGTCATTCAGGGCCGGTTGCGGCGAAACAGTGATAAAAAATTGCGAGCCGTTTGAATCCGGGCCCGAGTTGGCCATGGAGAGAACTCCGAAACTGTCGTGTCTCAAGGCGGGTGTGAACTCATCCACAAAGGCATAACCCGGACCGCCGTTGCCGATTCCTGTTGGCGAACCTGCCTGGTTCATGAAGTTACTGATGACGCGGTGGAAAATGACGCCGTTGTAAAGCGGGTTGGTACGGACAGCCCCGGTGGTTTCATCAAGCCACGCCTGCGTGCCGGTGGCCAGTCCGATGAAATTCGCGCACGCTTTCGGTGCAAGCACATACTCCAGACGGCAGGTAAAACTGCCCATGCTGGTGCTGAATTCAGCGTAAATGCCGTTGGTATATTGCGCGCGGGAAAGAAACGGAATCAGGATTAGGCCGATCAACAAAACCGGGCCGACAAAACATCTCATCTTCAATTTCATTTTGAACAACAGCCCCCCGGATTTTGTTCAAGCTGGCGGGCGTGGACATTCTAAGTCACCCGGGGCGGCTGCTCAAATCAAACGTACCCCAGCCATTCCCTCATCTTTTCCAGGGCTTTGGCCCGGTGACTCAACTTGTTTTTAACGTCCTCGCCAAGCTCGCCGAACGTTTTCGAATAGCCGTCCGGTTTGAACACGGGATCATAACCGAACCCGCCGGTACCGCGCGGTTTGAGCGTGATCCGGCCTTCGCACACGCCACCGAACAACTGTGGCAGGCGACGGTTGGACTTCATCTCGGTGCTCACCAGCGCCACAACGCATCGGAATCTTGCCGTGCGCTTTGCCGCCTGCACGCCTCTCAGCAGCCGGAGAAGCTTGGAAACATTGTCGCCATCTTTTGCATTCCCGTTTGCGCCGGTTTCCACCCCCGCGAAACGGGCCGAGTGGACGCCGGGCGCGCCATCCAGAGCATCCACTTCGAGTCCCGAATCATCCGCCAGCACGAAGTCAGGTTTCGATTTTCTGGCCGGGCCGTTCATGGAAAGCCAGCGCTCAAGATGAGCGGCTTTCTTTGTGGCGTTGCCGCTGAACGTGGCGGCGTCCTCGACCACGTTGGGTGCATTTGGAAAATCCTTGAGCGTCAGAAAGGAAAATCTGCCGCCAAGAATGGCGCGAATCTCCTCAACCTTGTGCAGGTTGCGCGTGGCGATGAGCAGCGTGAGGGGGGCGCGCTGTTGTTTCATTCTGATTTGGCGCACTTTAGCACGGCACGGCGGGAAATCCAAAAATAGTAAGCAAAAAACAACGTTGATTCCGGGAAACGGCTCGGGCTTAATATGTCTTCCTTGGTTCGGGGCGTAGCGTAGCC
>CAZFNB010000123.1:0-6738 GCA_964520235.1 uncultured Bifidobacterium sp.
CCGAATGTTTGAAGGTGCGTCATCTGCGAAAAACTGCGTTGCCTCGGACTGGATTGGTTTCTAGTCTGAAGGCGGTTGAGCGCCACCGCATCCAAATACATCGAAAAGAAGTCCTACCTCTCGCAACTGGCCCACAAGGACGAACTGGCCTTTCGCGAGTCGGACGGCCATCTCGAAACCGAATTCGGCAGCGAGGCCGAGTGGCTGCGCTGTTTGAGTGAGGATTATCCGAAGTTCATCCCGTTCCTGACGAAGAAGTGCGGGCTGGATTTTCGCGGGCGCATCCTGGAAATCGGCTCGGGTGCGGCGTGGTTCAGTGCGGAACTCTCCAAACTGCCCGGTGTGGTCGAGGTTGTCGCCACGGATTTTTCACCGAAGCTCCTGAAGGAGCAGGCACCGCGCGTGTTCAAGCTGCTGCACGCCATCGAATCCAAGATCACGCGGATGCCAGCGGATTTTCACAAGATGGACTTCCCGGACGGCCATTTCGATTTCGTGGTCTGCTCCGCCGTGCTACATCATGCGGTCAACATGGTCGAGGTGTTGCGTGAGTCGCGACGCGTGTTGAAGAAGGGCGGAAGCTTCGTCGCCATCCGCGAGCCGGTCTGGCCGCTGGTGAAACTCAAGTCACGCTCCCGCACACAGGCCGAACTCATCAAAGCCGGCGTGAACGAACATTTCTATACGCTTGCCGAATACGAGCAGTTCTTTGAGCAGGCCGGGTTCAAGCTCGACGCCAGGCGGGTCAACCTTTCCAACGGATTGAAATATCTGTTTAATGAGGCGGTCAACGGCCTGACTCACGCGCGTTACGCCTTCGTTGCCACCAAACAATCTCGAAAATGAGCAAGCAAAACGCAGTTTGTCGTGGTTGTGTCGTTTGTGGTTCGGTCTTTGCAAATATTTTTTTATTCCTCAAAGGAACATTTATGGCTACGGGTAAATGGTATTGTTTTATTGGCGTGGGTTTGATGATGACTTGTTTGGGGTGTCAGATTACAGGCACAGAGGGTTACTATGCCAATTCCTCCGGTTATAGTTCTGGTGCGAACGGTGTGTCGTTAGTCTTGCATAAATACGTCGGGACATTTGGTGACGACACACCAAACTGGGGAGGCACTTTTTACTCGAGGCAGAATTTATCAATCGTTGCCCACCTGCCATCCAAATCGGAATTCATTATTTGTGTGCGCAGTCCGGCCTCCAAGGGCAGCGATTACACCAATTCCTTGCGCTCAATCCTCGAACCGATAACAACAACTGGAACGACTCAAGAAACAAAGGAACAGTGGATTCGGCTGACGCAAAAAATAGATACACGCAAGCAATCCGGACAGCAGAAGGAAGTACTGTACCTAAAGTCCGAGTTTGATGGGATGAGGGTGGACACTGATAGGTATCAGAAATCGGATCAGGTTCACACAGTGGTTTTAGTTGGCTGTCTGACTCCCGAGAAAGAAGCTTCAAAGTCATTGTACTCCCTTGCCATCGCAATGATTCCTTTGGATGTCCCAGATGTAGAGCGTAAAAGGTTGCTCAAAGTCTTGGACGACTTTCTTCGATACAAAATCACCTATCTGCTCTAATTGGCTCGCAGCAAACATTCGGTCTGCACGTTTTTGGTGGTAGCCTCATAGAATAAAGTTCTCTGCAATGGTTTGTGAAGATTGGTGACATTGTCACTTGCTGGCTTTCGGTGTAAAGACAGTTAACTCATTTCTGACTTCCTGACGAAATCTCCGTTGCTCCTTCGCACTCTACTTCTTAAACTAGGTTCATCGAACAAACGATAACCGGTGTGAAAATTCGTGTCTTCCGGCATCGAGAGTGAAACCAACATTATGTCTGAGTCCAAAGCAGCCTATCGCGGTCGCGTCAAATACGACGAGAAGACCGCCCGCAAATATCAGGTCCGCAAAGAGGGCAAACACAACGCCGAGATGCGCATGGTGGATCGCGCCTTTGCCAATGTGCCCAAGACGCATCGCGTGCTGGACGTGCCCTGCGGCGGCGGGCGCGTGACGGTGCATCTCGCGAAGAAGGGCTACGCCATGTCGTCGGCGGATTTGTCCGACTCGATGATCCAGATCACGCGTGAGACTGTCGCGAAAAACAAGTTCGACATCACGGTCGAGAAGCAGGACATCGAAAACCTCACGTTCAAAGAGAAACAGTTCGACACGATCATCAGCTTCCGCCTGTTTCACCATTTCCCAAATCCTGAAATCCGCCAGCGCGCGGTCACGGCGCTTTGCCGTGTGGCGCGGAAATACGTCGCGCTTTCCTATTTCAGCCCCGCGTCCATGACTTCCGTGAAACGCAAGGTGCGCGCGGCTCTCGGTGGCAAAAAGTCCGAGAAGCATGCCACACCGCTCAAGGAGGTGGAATCCTACTTCGCCAAGGCCGGGTTCAAACTGGTCAAAGACTACGCGCAACTGCCGCTCATCCACACGATGCACCTCGCGTTGTTCGAGCGCGTCGGCGAATCCAAGCCATGATTGTCCTCGGTCTCGGTGGAATGGTTGGGCACGATCCGGCTGCCGCGCTTGTCGTGGACGGTCGCGTTGTCGCCGCCGCCGAGGAGGAGCGTTTCATCCGCGACAAGCACGCCAAGGGCAAACAGGCCGAGCACGCCACACAATGGGCGCTCAAGTTCGCCGGACTCAAACCCTCCGACGTGCAGGCCGTGGCGATTCCATTCGCACCCGTCAGCATCTTCGGCCCGGCCCGCTGGCATTTTGCCGCACGCCACTGGTATGCGCCGGATCGTGCGTTCACGGCGTTGTTCAACGGCAACCGGCGTTTCCGTCGCAACGTGAAAAATGTTTTTGCCGCGCTCGACCGGCTCGGCATTGACAAGGACAAGATCAAGTTCATCCCCGTCGAGCATCATCTCGCGCACGCGTCGAGCGCGTACCACGTCTCCGGCTACAAGGATGCGGCCATCATGAGCGTGGACGGCGTGGGCGAATACGCTACGACGTGGTTTGGCTACGGCGCGGGCGGTGAGATTCATCGCGAGAAGGAATTTTACGCGCCGGATTCGCTGGGCGGCTGTTACGGTGCCATCACGGAGTTCCTCGGCTTCGAAATGCTCGACGGCGAATTCAAGGTCATGGGCATGGCGCCCTACGGTGACGCGAACAAGATTAATGTCTCGCAACTCATCGAATGGGACGCGAACGGTTTCCGCGTCAACACGCGCCTTGTGAATTGCATCGGCACGCGCCGCTACAAACGCCCGATGAAAGGCGGCTCGGAAGGTGTGGGCACTTACTTCTCTCCGAAGCTCATCGAGATGTGGGGACAACCGCGCGAAGGCGACGAGATTGACGACCCTTACGTCCACATCGCCGCCGCCATTCAAAAGCAACTGGAACAAATCCTCCTCGCGCTCACGAAAAATTATCTCGGCGAGCATATCAGGCGCACGAAACGGCTTTGCTACGCAGGCGGCGTGGCGTTGAACGTCAAGGCGAACCAGCGGCTCATCCAGGCATTCGCGCCGGACTGCGAAGTTTTCGTTCAACCCGCTGCAAGCGATTCCGGCACGGCGCTCGGCGCGGCCACTTACGCGGCGCATCAACTTGGTGACACGATTCAGCCAATGCCGCATGCGTATCTCGGCCCGGAGTATTCAGCCGATGAAATCGAGGCCGTGCTCAAGAAGCGGAACGTCCGTTATGAAAAATGCGCGTCCATCACCGACACCGCCGCCGACCTGCTCGCCCGTGGTGAAGTGGTGTCATGGTGCCAGGGCCGCATGGAATGGGGGCCGCGCTCACTCGGCAATCGCAGCATCCTCGGCAATCCCGCTTCACGCGGCGTCGCCGACATGATCAACGCACAGATCAAATACCGCGAGCGCTGGCGTCCGTTCTGCCCCTCGATGCTCGACACGGTTGCGCCCGACATTTTGCAGACGAACCATCCTTCGCCCTACATGACGTTCACGTTCGACGTGGCAGACAAATGGAAACCGCGCATCCCTGAAGTCGTCCATGAAGACGGCACGGCGCGACCGCAGATCGTCACGGCGCAAAGCAATCCGCGTTACTACGAACTGCTCAAGAAGTTTGAAGCCAGAACCGGCATCGGAGTGCTGCTCAACACGTCACTCAACCGTCGCGGTGAACCGATGGTCTGCTCACCGGACGACGCGTTGAACATGTTTTACGGGAGCGACCTGAAGAATCTGGCCGTCGGCGATTTCCTCGTACGCAAGTAGGAGCGCCTGCCTCCGGCCCGGCATGTTTCAAAAGACCACGCCAACACGCCGGGTCGGAGACCGGTGCTCCGGCATCAGACTGGACCACCCTTACTTCGCTGGACGAAACAAAAAATTGTTGCAGTAATCCGGCGCATCCCAGAATCGCGGGCCGGTTTGTTTCTGATGAACCGCAGGATTGAATTCACTCAACGGCTTCAGCCCGTCCGTCGAAAAAAACTCGCCTGAGTAGCCAAGCCCCTTCAAAAAACCGAACACATCCTGCATCGTATTTCTGCTGAGATGCCGCGCCTCGCACTCGAAGATGATCACGGGCCGGTGACGCTCGATAGTTTGTACCCCACCGCGAAACACATTCAGTTCGTGCCCCTCAACGTCCACCTTGAGCAGCGCCACGCGCCCGGCGTTTTGCAACTGCCGGTCGAGCGTGTCCACGCGACATTGATGCAAGTTGCTCACACCGCCTTCGGCAGCCACCGGCTCAAGCGATGCGCCGGGTGAATCTTTTTCGCCAGGCACATGAAGCGTCGCCGTACCGACCGAATCCGATAGCGCGCAGTCGCCCACCGTGACGTTGGCCCACTTCATCGCTGCGACCACAGACTCCAGATAGCGCGCGAGCGCCGGCTGCGGTTCAAAGACAAAGACGCGCCCCGTATCCCCGACGGCTTTTCGCAACCAGTACGTGTAGGCCCCCTTGTTTCCGCCCACGTCCACCGCAGTATCACCGGGCTTCAGCGCGGCAAGACTTGCGAGGACCTCCGCCTTTTGGTCGCGATACCGGGCTTTATAAGCGCGGTGGAGATAACGCAGCTTCATGCAATGCACGCCCGCTAGGCGCTGAAATGTTTTTCCACTTTCACAATCGCGGATGCGATGTCGCGCGCCTCGGTCGTGGTGAAGTTTTCGTTGAAGAGCAGGTTGAACGACGCATCGCGCACGGCGACGGCGTTTGGCGTGTTGAAATTGTCCGCGCAATGCGGCTTCGCGTAATCCCACTCGCTCACGACGTAATCGTAATGCGCGTTCACGGCCACGCCTTCCGCGCCGACAGCTTCGCCGAATTCACGCGCGGAACATTTCACGCCCGCATGGTCAACGAACACGGGACAGAAGAACGGTGCGTCACCGTCCTCGACCGGAGGCAGCGTGCAGCGCGAGCTTTGCGCTTTTAATTCGCCGGCCAGCGCACGGAGAAATTCGCGGCGACGACGGTTCACACCGTCCAGCTTGCGGATGGTCTGTATGCCGATGGCGGCGGAGAGTTCGTCGAGATTCCAATTCAATGCTGGAAACAGGAACTGCTTCGGGTCTTTGTCGTTGTAGCCTTGTTTCCAGAACGGCTTGCCGCGATCCGCGTGCGCGCGGCCCAGGCGGTAGAGATTTTCGTCGCGTGTAAACACCACGCCGCCGCAGCCGCCGGTCGCGTGGTTCTTGCGATACATCGTCGAGAACGCCGCGATGTCGCCGAACGTGCCGATCTGCTTCCCGTTCCACTTCGCGCCGTGCGATTGCGAGCAATCTTCCAGCACCTTCAGTCCGTACTTGTGCGCGATGGCGACCATTTCCTCGACCGGCGCGGCCTTGCCCGCAGAGTGAACGAGGCAGACAGCCTTCGTTTGTGACGTGATCCGCGCGCGAAGTTGTTCCGGCCCGGCGTTGTATTGGCCGGGCATCGAATCCATCAGCGACGGCACGAGGTTGTTCAGGATGATGGCGTTGATCGTGCCGGGGTCGGTGATGGGCGAGACGATGACGTGGCTGCCTTTGGGCAACTGTAATGCCGCGAGCGCGACGTAAAGCGAACCCGTGCCTGTCGCGACCGCATCCGCGAAGCCGCCGACGCCAAGATGCTCGACGAACGTCTTGCAATAAAGTTCCTCGAAGTGTCCTTGATAACCGAAGTCAACGCCCTTGGCCTTGTAGTAAGCGAACACTTCCTGCACAGCGGCGAGCTCGGCGTCGGCGAACGCATAGCGTCCCGGCAGCGGCGTCGCGCGCGCTTTCGGCCCGCCGTGGATTGCCAGACGATTCGCGTCAGTGCTCATGGCTCACTCGAAGCAGACAAAATCCCAGTCGCCGTCGTAGCCGGTCTGCTGAAAAATCCACTGCCACTCGTCCGGCGTGAAAAAACATTCGCACGTCAACTGCCAGTACATCAGGTTCACCTTCTCGCGCTCGTTGCGATACGAATCCATGACGATGAACTTGCCGCCGCGACCGACGCGCTGGATCTCGCGCAGCGCCTTGAACAGGCCGGGCAGTTGCAGGTTGTGCAGCGTGTTGATGGACAGCACGAGGTCGAAATGCTTGTCCGGCCAGGGCAGTTCCATCGCGTTGCCGACGCGCATGAACGGCTTCACGGATTCCATGCCGTTGGCGATGGCGTAATCCGAGATGTCCAGCCCGGCGACTTCGAGTCCTGGAATCAACTGCTTGAACTCGTGCAGCAAAAAACCTTTCGCGCAGCCGATGTCCAGCACGCGCATCCCGGACTTGATGCCGTAATG
>CAZFNB010000124.1:0-6709 GCA_964520235.1 uncultured Bifidobacterium sp.
CCGTTGTCGGTGTGCACGAGTTCTGCTGAATTAAAGCTGCAAAATGAGTTGGTCGCAAAAATTGAAACAGTGGGCTGCTGATCGCCGCCGTTGGGTGGCGCTGACGCTGCTCGGTGTCTTCCTGAGTGTCTTTGCGCTGACTTTAAGTGAGGCACTCCACCGCGTGCTTCATACCGATGCCTGCTCGCCGCAGCATCAATGTGCAGTCACGATGCTCCAGAGCGGCCATGTGGAGATGCCGGATTGCGATGCGGCAATCGTTCCGGCTGCGGTGGTTTCCGTGTCAGTGCCGTTGGTTGAAAACAATTTCGTTCCGTCGGTTGATTATTCTCTTCCTCCCAGTTGCGGCCCGCCCGCGCTCCTCGCCTGATTCCATCGGCCTTCATTTCGCCGCGACGCCTGAAGTGTGTCCGCGTGCGGCAGTGAAGGTTCAATCTCCAAAGTAAATCCCGGCTCGCTGCTGCCCGCATTCACCGGCGCGTGGTGCAAAAGCAGCAAGACATCCTATGAAAGTTAATCGGTCGTGGAACCGCCGTCGCGCGTTCACGTTGATCGAATTGCTGGTGGTCATTGCGATCATCGCGATTCTCGCCGCCCTGCTTTTGCCCGCGCTGGTGCGGGCGAAGGGCAAGGCCAAGTCCATCTCGTGCGTCTCGAACCTCCGGCAAATCGGTCTGGCGATGAACATGTACGCCGAGGAGGCGAATGGTTATCTGCCCGGCACGGCGCACACGAGCATAAGCAACAGTTGGGTGTACAGCCTCGCCAGTTACGTCGGCAACGTGGACAAGATTCGGATTTGCCCCGGCGATGTGAAAGGCGATCAGCGTTTATTCAATCGCGGCACGAGTTACGTGATGAACGAATACACGTCAGTCCCGCCGCTCGATCCCTTTGGTAATCCGATTCCCACTGAACCTGTCTGGAACAAACTCAGTTCCATCAAGCGTCCCTGCGACACGATGCTCGTCTTCGAGGTGTCGGATCGCGCGGGCACGGGCACGGGTCAGGATCACACTCATTCACGCAACTGGCTCAACGGTTGGAACAGTGTGCTTGATGACATTCAACCCGACCGCCACGGCACGACGGCGAACTATCTGTTCGCTGACTGGCACGTCGGAAAGTTGAAAGCGGATGAACTCAAGAAACGAATTGCGGCTGGCGACAACTTCGCCAAGCCGCCGCAATGAAAAGGAATTTTCAAATCGCTGGAGCGCCGGCCTCCGGGCACGGCGTGGTTCGAGTCGAGACAACTTCGCGCCGTGCCCGGAGGCCGGCGCTCCGAAAACAATTTCACGGTGCGAGCCGTGATTCACACGAGAAACCCAGTAGTAAAAAACGAAGCATGAAAAACCAAACGAATCAATTCATCGGTCGCATCCGTCAGCTCGGGCTGGCGGCGCTGTTGACCACGGGCCTGACGACTCAGGCGCAAACCCTCGTCGGTACGGGAGGCGAACATGTGGACGTGGGCGTGGCCTACGACGAAACCAACAACGAATGGGAACTGCACGTCCACGACGAGACGAACGATCAGGAGTATTTCCCCGCCACAGACGCGCGGTTGTTCATCGGCTACGGCGCGAACACCACCGTGCCCGTTGGCGCACAGTGGAGTTTCCTCGGAAGTGCAGGCAGCGAGACTTGGATTCTGCCGGGCACACCGACGGCGGGATTGATGTTGCTCGGCTTCGGTGCGGAGGAAATTGATCCCGACATTTTCGCGGGCGACCAATTCTCAATGGCGCTCAAAGGCGTGAGCGGGCCGGGCACGTTTGCGGTGTTTGATCTCGACGCGTTCAACAACCCGCTCGTGTTGATGGATTCCGGCGACGGCTTCAGCGGCGCGGATGTTCACCTGCTGCCGGCGGGCGCGCATCAGGACTTGAACTGGGCGTTCAGCGCGCCGGGTGATTATACGATCACGTTCGAGGCGTCTGGCATCAGCACGTTGAACGGTGCAACGACGAGCGGCGATGTGAATTATCTGTTCCGGGTCGAGGCCGTGCCCGAACCGGGCGCGATGAGTTTGGCTGGCGTGGGTGCGTTGGCCGTGTTGTTGGTGCGTAAGATGAGACGCAACTGACATGGTTGATGGCGCGGTCGTCGCTTGATCTTCGCGGCGACCGCGCTTCCTGCCGGGTTCACAAAATACTTTATGAAAAAAATGTTTAACGCCCGCCCTCTTTCAGGCTCTCACCCGTCGCGAGAGATTTTTCCGATCCCGATTTTGCGCGATAAACCCCAGAACACGCCTCGACGAACTTTTGTTGCATATGCAACAAAAGTTCGTCGTCCATTGTCCGGGTTGCAATTCATGGAGAGGGCCGGGGTGAGGGCGATCGTTGCGCCAATCATCATCGCGCTCGTTCTGGCGTTGTCAGCGACGTTCATCGCTTCCGCCCAAGTCACAAACCTCACGAATCAACACATGGACTTCCGCTTGCAATACGACGCGAGTGCCACGGGCAGCAACCGGCTCGATCTCATTCTCGGTTACGATCCCGGCCAGCGCGTCACCAACACGCAAGCTTACATCGTTGCCAACACCAACGCGCAGCTTGCCGTGCCGGGCAATCCCAACTTCGCGTTCCTCGGTTCGCCGGGCGCTCCGATCTGGATTCTGCCGCAATCGCAAAACGTCACGCTGCCGTATCTCGGCATCTCGGCGGAGGACATTCCCAACGGTGTGTTCACCGATCCTATGGAACTCGAACTCATCTCCGTGGAAGGGCCGGGCAATTTCTTCGCGTGGTCGGTAAGCGGTGCGGGCAATCCGCCGAATGTAAAATTCATCGCGACGAACGGCACCGGCTCACCGCAGTTCAAGATCGCGCAGCCCTTCATAGGCAGTCACGAGCACAACAACTGGGCGTTCAGCACGAACGGACTCTATCGCGTGACATTCCGCGCTAACGGCAGATTTCTCGGCGACACGACGAACACGCTTGGCCGCGACGTGGCGTGGTCGTTTCAGATCTTGCCGCTGCGTCCGTGGGAGAGTTGGGTTGTCACCAACTGGCTGCCCGCCACCGCCAGCAGCACGAACGGCCCGGCGGCAGACCCGGACGGCGATGGCATCCCGAACGCGCTCGAATACGCTTTGGGGCTGAATCCCAATGTCGCCGTCACCGACGGCTTGCCGACGTTTTCGCGCGTCTCAACGAACAGCGAAACCTACGGCGCGCTGACCTTCACTCGCGTCAAGTCCGCCACGGACATCAGCTACGAACCTTCCGTGTGTGACACGTTGAACAGCGGCAACTGGACAACCCTCACCAACGTCGTCAGCGTGATTGACAACGGCGCGACGGAAACCGTCACGCTGCGAGATTTCGCGCCAGCGGCGACGAACGGGAGTCGCTTTTTCCAATTCCGGGCGCGGCTGAAATACCCATGAAGACGCCGGAAGAACAATTCGTCTGGGCCATCAGCGTGTGCAGCGTGGCGCAGATGCGGGTGACGCCCGTGCGTCGGGCGATCCTGCATTTTCTCGCGACGAGCCGTGTGCCCGTGACGCTGGAAATGATCTCGCAGGCGGAGGGTGTGCGGGGTCATTGCGACGCGACGACGGTGTATCGCACGCTGATGCTGTTCAAGGAGGCGGACATCGTGCGGCTCGTCGGCTCGTCGCGGAAGGAAAGTTATTTCTGCCTCAACGTGCCAGGTGAGAACAATCACTTCCTCATCTGTCGCGAATGTGGTCGCACGGTCTTGTTGCGTTTGCCCGTGCTGACCGTCAAAGAAATCGCCGCCGCCGCCGCCACGAGTGGATTTTCGCCGTCGAAGCAGGATTACGAAGTCCACGGCGTGTGCAATGACTGCCAGCAAGCGCGGCAGAATGAGCCGTTGCCCAGCAAACTTACCATCATGCGGCAGGCCTCGATGTGACGGTTTCATCGCGGCACGGCGATGGAGGGGATTGCCGCCGGCCGCAACTCGATCGGAAGCGAACGCCGAATCGGTGATTGACCAGCCGGGCCGTTGCGATTGAATGAAGCCATGACATCGGCCAACTGGCTGCTCATCATCTATTGTGCCCTTGTGCTGGCGGCTTCGCTGGTGGGCGGGTTGTTGCCGACGTTGGTGCGGCTGACGCACACGCGATTGCAAACGGCCATCAGTTTTGTGTCCGGGCTGATGTTGGGCATGGCGCTGCTGCATCTGATTCCCCACGCGGTGTTTCAGATGCGCGATGTGGATCGCGTGATGATGTGGGCACTGGCGGGTTTTCTGGTGATGTTCTTTTTGCAACGCTTCTTCCATTTTCATCATCACGATTCGCCGGAGGAAGACCCGGAGGATTGCTGTCACGGTCATGAGCACTCGCACGCTCACGATCACTCGCACACGCTGGCAGACAAATCTGCGCGGCAGCTATCGTGGGCAGGAACGGCGCTTGGATTGTCCCTGCATTCGTTGCTGGACGGACTGGCGCTGGCGGCTGCTGTGATGGCGGAGGTGAGCGGGCACGTTTCGCTGGCGGGTGTCGGCACGGCGCTGGTGGTCATCCTGCACAAGCCGTTCGATGCGATGGCGGTCTCGACGTTGATGGCGGCTAGCGGCAAATCAAAATTGTCCCGCCAGGTCCTCAACGGGTTGTTCGCGCTGGCGACGCCGCTGGGCGCGCTGCTGTTTTGTATGGGGGCGAAGCAGTTTTCGGATTCGCATCCGGTCATGCTGGGCTGTGCGCTGGCATTTTGCGCGGGAAATTTCCTGTGCATCGCGTGCAGCGATCTGTTGCCGGAATTGCAATTCCACTCACATGACCGCTTCAAGCTGTCTGTTGCATTGCTGGCCGGGCTGGGTGTGGCGCTGTTGATCGGGCAGTTTGAGGTCAGCGGACATGATCATCACGGGCACGGGCACGGTGGTGGTGAAGAAGAGCCAACTGGCTTCAAAACACCTGAGTCTTCAATCCTGCAAACTAACGGTTCTCATTAAGCCGCTTAAAGGATGCATGCCAAAAACTTTGAGAAAATTCTTGTGAAGGATTTCACGTCCCGGCATTTTCTCCCGGCTTTCGGGACGAGATTGGCCTGTTAATCTCAAAAAAGTTCCGCCCGGGAGCCAATCAACAAACCCGATGCGGTTGTTCAAAGTCATTTTTGTCTGTGTGGCTCTTGCGATGATGTCGCGAGGAGCAGAATCGTTGTTCGCAGCCGAGGAGCACGCGCCCGCTGCAATGCAAGAGGTCGTGACGCACGCGGAAGGGCAGGGCACGCCCGCCGTTCACGAGTCCGGCGCTGGAACTCATGGCAAAGCAGAGCATCACGGATTGCCGCCTGCTGCGCCCGTGTTTTCCGTTGGGCCGCTTCAGTTCACAAGTTCGATGGTCGTCACTTGGACGGTGGCACTGATCCTTATCATCGTCGCGCAACTGGCGACGCGGAAAGTTCAACTCGTGCCGAGCGGCTTGCAGAACTTCATGGAATGGCTGGTCGAGGGGATGTATGACTTCTTCGGCGAAATCCTCGGCAAGCATCTCGTCAAAAAAACATTTTGGTTCTTCTGCACCATCTTCCTTTTCATTCTCGTCACTAACTGGTTTGGGTTGATTCCCGGTGTCGGCACAATTGGTTGGGGCACACCGGAGGCTGACGGGAGTTTGCATCACATTTCCCAACCCATCCTGCGCGGCGGCAATGCTGACTTGAACATGACGCTGGCGATGTCGCTGACGTTCTTTGCGCTGTGGTTGATCTGGTCGTTGCAATCGCTCGGCATCGGCGGTTTCCTCAAGCACCTGTTCTCCGGTGGCGACAACGGCAAGGGTTTCATGGCGCTGTTCATGATTGCCATCTTCCTGTTCGTCGGTGTGATTGAAGTCATCTCCATTGCGTTCCGCCCCGTATCCCTCAGCTTCCGTCTTTACGGTAATATTTTCGCCGGTGAAAACATTCTTGAAGCCATGATGATGCTGGGTGGCAAGTGGCTCGGCTGTATTCTACCGCTCCCGTTTTACTTTTTGGAATTGCTCGTCGGGTTGGTGCAGGCACTCGTGTTTGCGCTGCTTACTTCCGTGTTCACCGCGTTGATGTGTGAGCATCACGAGGAAGGTCACGGCGAAGGCCACGATCACGGCGACGAAGCGCATGGCAAAAAAGCCGCGCACGGGCATTGAAACAATTTCGTCCGTCGGACCGTGGGCAAACTGCGGGGGCGGATGGAGAAACAAACAAAGAAAGACAAAACTATGACAGGTAGTCTTCACATCGGTCTGGCCGCACTCGGCTCGGCCATTGGCGTGGGAATCATCGGCATGAAGGCCGCCGAAGCGACCGGACGTAATCCGGGCGCGGCGGGCGCAATCCGTAACCAGGCGATCATCTTCGCTGCGTTGGCGGAAGGCGTGGTCTTCTTCGCCATCTTCCTCGCGAAGTAAACTTGTGGACGCGGGGTCGCAAGACTCCGCGTCCGCTGTCTTTCGGAACACTTGAACATGAACTTTTTATTTTTGGCCGCCGCTGAACCGGGAAATCCCGTCGAGCAGATCGCGAAACAATTCGGCGTGACGTGGCAGTTGTTGATCTCGCAGATCATCCTGTTCGTAATCGTGGCGCTCGCGTTGAAGAAATTCGCCTACGGCCCGCTCCAGAAAGTTTTGGAAGAGCGCCGTGAGAAGATTGCCGAAAGCCTGAAGAACGCTGAGCAGATCAAGAAGGACTTGGCGAACGCGCAGGCCAAGGCGCAGGAAATTTTGACC
>CAZFNB010000125.1:0-6693 GCA_964520235.1 uncultured Bifidobacterium sp.
GACAGGTGGTTTGAGCGGGCGACCGCTTCGCCAGCGGAGCACGGAGGTCATCCGACATTTGTACCGGCAAACAAACGGCAAACTGCCGATCATCGGCGTAGGCGGCATTTTCAACACGGCGGACGCTTGGGAAAAGATCACAGCGGGCGCATCATTGCTTCAAATCTACACTGGATTGGTGTACGAAGGCCCGGGCTTGGTGGCGGAAATCGTCTCAGGGTTGGCAGAACAATTGGAGCACGAAGGTATGGCAAACCTCGCTGCAGCCGTGGGCATTTCCGTTGAATAGGCTCGCATAAAATACATGTTTTCCCTGCTTGACCCCTGCACGGCATGGGACTATACCCGAAATGAAGCCTCGAACCGACGTTAACCCTCAAAACCGGAGTATCCTATGACTCTGACAAAACGCGATCTGGTAATTCGCATCAGCAACGAAACTGGCATGGTTCAACAGCAGGTGCTCGACGTGATTCAGAAAACGCTCGATTACATCGCTGAGGCGCTCAGCAAAGGTGACAAGGTGGAACTGCGCAATTTTGGCGTGTTTGAAGTCAAAACACGCAAAGCCCGCGTGGGACGCAACCCCAACAGACCTGAAACTGACGTGCCCATCCCTGCCCGCTCCGTAGTCAAATTCAAAGCCGGCAAGGAAATGCGGCTTGATGTCATCAAACTCCCGCCCCAGGCGGCCAAAGAATAATCGAGTCCCCCCGTTCAACTCCAAAGGCGGCGGCTTCCACCGTCGCCTTTTTGATTTTTATTTTCCCCGCGCGCCGCATAATCTCTGCGCGCTATGGAACGTCTCCCGGGCTTTCGTGACTTTTATCCCGAGCCGCTGCCACACAAGGACGTGTGGAGCGCCGACGCGCGCCAGTTCATTTTCAGCAGATGGCGCGACACCGCCCGGCGTTACGGCTTCCGCGAATACGACGGCCCGCCCCTTGAACCGCTTGAACTGTTCACCACCAAAAGCGGGGATGAAATCGTGGGCCAGCTTTACAACTTCACGGACAAGGGCGACCGCGCCATCGCGCTCCGGCCCGAAATGACCCCCACCCTGGCGCGGATGATCGCCGCACACGAGCGAAATTACAAAAAGCCCATCAAATGGTTCGCGCTGCCGCAATTGTTCCGCTACGAACGCCAGCAAAAAGGCCGCCTGCGGGAGCACTTCCAATTCAATGCCGACATTTTTGGCGAGCAGGACGCGGCTGCGGACGCAGAACTCATCGCACTGTTGATTGATACCTTGCGCTCGTTCGGTTTGACCACCGAGGATTTCGTCATCCGCCTCAGCAGCCGCAACGCCTGGAACGATTATTTCACCAATCACGGGGGTAAGGCCGGACAGGAATACGAATTCTTCCAGATCATTGACAAACTCGAACGCACACCGCCCGAGGAGTCCTCGAAGAAGCTCTCTGTGCTTGGCTTCTCGCTCGATGACGTGAATACGTTCATCAACTCCGGCACGCCCACGGCGGAACTGGCGTCCATCATCGCTAACCTCTCCGCGCGCGGCATGGGCGACTTTGTGAAGGTGGACTACAAGGTCATTCGCGGCCTGGCCTATTACACCGGCCCGGTGTTCGAGGCGTTTGATCGCAAAGGGGAATTCCGCGCCATCGCTGGCGGCGGACGCTATGACAACCTCGTCAAACTCATCAGCGGCGGCAAAGTGAACCTCCCCGCGCTCGGCTTCGGCATGGGCGATGTCGTCCTGTTTGAACTGCTCAAAGCACGCGGACTTCTGCCTCAATTCACTGCGGACGTGGACGTGTTTGTCATGATCGAGGACGAGACCCTGCGCCCGCAATCGCTCAAGCTGGTCCAAGAACTTCGCGCCGCCGGTTGTGCCGTGGAATACGCGATGACACCGGCCAAACCGGACAAACAATTCAAGCGCGCTCAGGAACTCAACTCCAGATTCACTGCAAAGATTGAAAGCGATTCAGCCGTGCGAATAAGAAATCTCAAAACGCGGGAGGAAACTGTCGCCAGTCTTGCAGACGCAGTGAAAACAGCAGCGTTGTAGGATTTTCAACGCAATTCTCCTGCCTGGCTTCAGAGCCACGTTGTGTCAATAGTACGGAGCGACCCCTTTACGATTCATGACCTGACCCCTTCACGTTTGTGCGGGACACCGGCGGAACTGTCACCAAATCTTCACGACAGCCTCGACCGCTGCCAGTGCTTCTTTCACTTTATCCGAGTGATTCTCGAATGGTGCAAGGGTTGCCTTAATACTTTGATTCGTTCCCGTGTAGAGAACCCGGACTTGCTTGGATTCGTATCGATAGTTCACGGTCACAAATTCCGACCAAGTGCCGTCGCTATCAGTAAACTTTCTCCCACTGTAAATAAAATCTTC
The DNA here is from genome assembly GCA_964520235.1 of uncultured Bifidobacterium sp. Classification (GTDB taxonomy): domain Bacteria; phylum Verrucomicrobiota; class Verrucomicrobiia; order Limisphaerales; family JADLHS01; genus JADLHS01. Next base: position 2,375 of record CAZFNB010000125.1, read on the forward strand.
CTCCTCAACAATCCCCCCTCCAGAACCCTTAAAGACCCTCTTTGAAAGATGGTCGTCGGATGCGGTTGCCTTCCAATCATCAAAATCACTCTCGCTCCGATACAAGACCCAGTTGTCCTGAACCAGCCGGAGGCCGATAACTGATCTGGCAAGGTTGTTCTGAGCGACGCTTTTGACTTCTGCCGCCTTCACATGTGGTTTTTCACTCTCGCGACACCCCAAGCTGGCTATTGCAACGAACAGCCCAAGTATCAACATTTTCCAAATAGGAGTTTTGCTCATGGCAGAACACATTTCACACACCCACCGATGCACGCCATTGGTCACCTGCCCAAGCTTGTCATACCCGTAATCCCAGAAACTCCCATTGGCCCACGTATCACGCGTGCGCTGGTTCACGTTGTTGTAGGCGTAGGCGTGTCGCATCTGCGCCGGCGTCAATCCGTTCACAGTGGACTGGATTGCCGTGAGGCGGTTCACAAAGTCATAGCTCTTGCTCGTCGTCATGCGCAGCGTGGTGTTGTTTGTGAACCAAGCTTTCTCCACCAGTGGCGAGTTTGCAAGATAGTTATATGTGGCGGAGAGTGTGTTGCCAGAAGTCAGATTCGCCAAGTCTTCGCCATAGATTCATCATCCGTAAACCACTTGCACGTCCAAGTCGGGCCTGTCATTTTCAAACCGCCCGAAGCACGGGACATTTATGTTTGGACTCGACACGGAATTCACGACTCAAATCAAAACACGAAAGGTGTTGCTGATCGAGCACGACGCAGCTTATGCGGAAGCACTGCGCGGAATGTTGGAACAATCCACCGATACAGTGGAAGGGGTCGAAGCGGTGTCCTCGCTGGCCGAGGGGTTGCTCAGATTGAGCGAGACGGAGTTCGGCATCATCATCCTGGAGTTTTTCCTGCCGGACGGCGCGGGTCTGTTGAACATCGCACTCCTGAAACAGCAATCCCCTTTCGTCCCGGTGATAGTCATCGGTGCTGCGGATGACGAAGCCATCGCTGTCGAGGCCGTTCACGCCGGTGCGCAGGATTATCTTGCCAGGGGTCAGATCAACCCGCGCCTGCTGGCTCGCGCCATCCGTTATACACGCGAGCGGCATCACGCCGATCTCGCATTGCTCTCGGCCGAGGAGAAATATCGCGGCATCTTTGATCACCTGATTGAAGGCATCTTCCAGACGACTCCGGACGGGCGTTACCTGATGGCGAACGCGGCGCTGGCGCGCATCTACGGTTACAACACGCCGGAGGAATTGAAAGCAAGCGTGACAGACATCGGACGCCGCCTGTACGTCGCCCCCGGACGGCGCGATGAATTCCGCCGGACGATGGAGGAGCACGACACCATTTCAGATTTTGAATCGCAGATTTTTCGGAAGGACGGAAGCATCATCTGGATTTCAGAGAATTGCCGGGCCATCCGTGATGCCCGGGGACGCCTGCTCTACTATGAGGGCACGGTGGAGGACATCACCTCGCGACGCCAGGCCGAGGAAGGCTTGCGGGAGAGCGAACAGCTTTATCATTCGCTGGTGGAATCGCTCCCGGTGAACATCTTCCGAAAAAATCTTCAGGAGCAATTCACCTTTGGCAACCAGGCGTTTTGCAAAACCATGGGCCATCCGTTGAACGAGATTCTCGGACGCAGGGACGAGGATTTTTTTCCACCCGAGCTGGCTGCAAAATACCAGAAGGACGATGCCGAGGTGATGTCTTTCGGGCGCAGTCTCGATACCGTCGAGGAAAACCGACTGCCGGACGGCCGCAGGATTTTCGTCCACGTGATGAAGACGCCGCTCTACAGCACGTCGGGACAGATCGTGGGACTTCAGGGAATGTTCTGGGACATCACGGAGCAAAGGCTGGCCGAGGAGCGCATCCGCAAGGCTCAGGAAAGTGTTCGTGCATCCGAGGCGCTTTATCATTCGCTGGTGGACACGATGCCGCAGTCCATTTTTCGCAAAGACCTCGAAGGTCGCTACACCTACGCGAACCCCGAGTTCTGCCGCACCGTGAATCGCTCACTTGATGAAGTTCTCGGCAAAAGCATCGCTGATTTTCTTTCACCCGAGCTGGCAAAGCAACGGCAGGAAGACGACAGGCGTGTGATGGAGTCCGGAAAACCACACACACACATCGAACAGAACAAATTTCAAAACCGTGAGGACCAGTACATCCACGTCTTGAAGATACCCATCTTCGACATCAACGGCCGGGTCATCGGCATTCAAGGCATGTTCTGGGACATCACGGACATAAAGCTCGCGGAACAACGCATCCGTCGCGCGAACGAGGAACTCGCCGCCAGCCAGGAAAAACTTCGCCTCAAAAACGTGCAGATGGAGGAAGACCTGAAGATGGCGAGTGAAATCCAGGTGGCCATGCTGCCGCAACAGCAACCGGCATTTCCGCCAGGGAGTCCTGCTGCGAACGCGTTCCACTTCATCCATCGTTACAAACCCAGCGGCACGGTTGGCGGCGATTTCTTCACGGTGAACGCCATTTCGGACACTGAAGCGGCTGTGTTCATCTGCGACGTGGCCGGGCATGGCGTCCGTTCCGCGCTCGTCACGGCGATGATTCGCGCGCTCGTCGAGGAACTTCGACCCATCGCGAATCAGCCCGGCTTGTTCATGACCAAACTGAACTCCGACCTGCACACGATACTTCAACACGCGGGTTCGCCGGTTCTTACCACAGCCTTTTACCTGATCGCCAACTCGACCACCGGCCGGATGCTTTACGCAAACGCCGGTCATCCCAAACCGCTTCTGTTGCACCGCGCGGAAAACAAGGTCGAACAATTGAAGAACGCCTCCCGCAAAAGCCAGCCTGCGCTCGGACTCTTCCCGAAAGCCGAATATCACACCTCCGAAGTCACGCTTGCACCCAACGACCTTGTGATGATGTTCACTGACGGACTTTACGAGGTCACAAACGCGAACCAGGAACTTTTCACCCAGGAAATGCTGGCCGCCGCCGTGCGGAAACATATCACCCTGCGCGCCTCGGCGTTGTTCGACGAGTTGCTCGGAGAAATCCGCAATTACAGTTCATCTGAACAGTTCGATGACGACGTTTGCATGGTCGGGATGGAATTCTCAGGTTTGTCACAGCCCAAAGCCGGGTGAAATCGCGCCAAAAAAAGATTGGCAATCCCGGACGGGAGGCGCTTCATTAGCAGCAAGCCAAAGTCATGACGACAAAGGCAACAAACACTCAAACCGGAGGATCGTCCCATGGACCTGCATCATCCCATTCTGCGTGAGTTCCCCGAACATCGCGAAGCCATCAAACGCCTGCAAGGCGGCGACGCGCACTTTCGTAACCTCTATGACGAATACCACCGGCTCGACGACGAAATCTATCGCATCGAAGAGGAGATAGACTTCGCCACCGACCAGGAAATCGAAGAGAGAAAAATGCGCCGGGCAAAACTGAAGGATTACATCTACCACCTCATCAGGCACTCGCCCGCCCTCAAATCGCCTTGAGCCAGGGCTGACGCGCCATCCAAGAGCGGCAAGACCGCACCCGCACGGTGTGCCAGGGTGTTTTACTCCTTGATGAAGTAACTCAGGTTTTCCAGTTCGATCGCCAGGTTCACATTGTTCACCATCACCTCCTCGGGAACGTGGAGAACGATCGGTGAGAAATTCAGGATGCCAAGGACGCCGCTTTGCACGAGCAGATTCGCCACTTCCTGCGCGGCTTCTGCGGGCACGGTCATCACCGCCATGCGTACACCGTGCCTCTTGACGAACGCCGGCAGCTCATCCATGCCGAAGATTTGCTGGCGGATTTTTTTGTCACGACGACGCTCCGGCTCGGTGTCAAACGTGCCGACGATCTCAAATCCCTCTTTCTCAAAACCGCGATACGAAAGCAGTGCCATGCCGAGATTGCCGACACCGACAAGGATCACAGGTTGCAACCGGGACGTGCCAAGCTCGTCGGCAATCTGCTGCGACAAATCCCGGACATCATATCCCAGCCCGCGCGTGCCAAACGTACCGAAGTAGGCAAGGTCCTTGCGAAGCTGCGTCGGCTTGACCCCGGCAATCTTTGCGAGAACCTCGCTTGAAACCGTTTCAAGATTCTTCTCGCGCAACCGCACCAGGCAACGCAGATACGTCGAGAGACGATAGATCGTCTTGCGTGGAATCTCAGGGCGGTTGGTTTTCTTCACCACGCCAAAGTTAAACAAGCCTCAAGCAAGAGGCAACGCGATAGGATTCAGGGCTGACGCATACCCATCCAAAGCGCGCGAGACTTGGCTTTTCCATCTCATTAGCACCCGGCTTCAGC
>CAZFNB010000126.1:0-6596 GCA_964520235.1 uncultured Bifidobacterium sp.
GAAACCAGCTTTGCGCCGGGTCGTGCCGGCGGAAGCCCGTCAATCGTGATCCGTTCTCTGATTCCGGCTTTGTCACCGGCACTCGGTGGTGGCTGGGTTGAAGGTAAGCCGTCTGGCAAACCAACCCCGCCATGCTCTCTCACCGCTAAAGTCCGCCGGCCATCTCGATCTTTTCGGGCGCGATATTCCCTCGGCGGAACACCATGAACCGACTTGAATATGCGTGAAAAATAGAACTGGTCGTCATAGCCCAGCATGTCCGCGACCTCCTTGATTTGCAGTGTTGTTCCCACCAGTAGTTCCCCGGCCCACCGCATCCGGGCACGAATGAAAAAATCCAGGGGAGACCGTCCGGTCACGCTTTTGAACAGCGCGAAGAAGCTGGAGTCTGAAAGCCCCGCCAATCCGCTCAACGTGGATACTTTGAGGGGCTGATTCAGGTGCTGCATCATGTAGCGCACGCTGGCTTCGACCCTTTGGTCAGCTTTTGATTGCGTTCGATTTGATGGCGACGTCAGTGACAGGCGGATGATTTTGTCGCCTGTGCAATTCACAGTTTTGTGTGTGGAAGATTCCGGTTTCGCGGAATGGGATAGTTCGCGTCTCAAACAAACTTCATCCACAAGTCCCGTCTCGTTTTTTGCCAGATTGATCATAGAATTTTTGGTACGCCGAAATGTTCCTGCAACACGAGCGCGACGGCTCCACGCAACCGTGGTTGCGTGCGCGGGTCTGTGGGCGTGATCCGGGTGTGCATGCCTGTGACCAGACGCTGTTTCACCGTTTCGTTGATGATGGGGCCGATCCGCTCCCACGCGCTTGTCGCTTCTCCAACAAGAACGATGGCATCTGGAGCGAGTCCGGTGACCAGCATTGCCAGGCCTTTTCCCAAACCTTGAGCCATGCGATCCAGCGCCGTGCCGGCGCGCGCGTCTCCTTGCTCTGCCATGCGAAGAATCGCGCTGAAACCCGGCGGAGCGGACTTGCCGCTGTTTCCGCTGTGTGTGATCTCGCTGAAGAATCGTACGGCTGCGGAGTTTGATCCGTAAACCTCAAGACAGCCTTTGTTGCCACAGTTGCACGGCGGGCCGTTCTCTTGGATGGTGACGTGGCCAAACTCACCGGCCAGGCCGTTGATGCCACGCACGAGTTGCCCGTTGAGGATCATCCCGACACCGATGCCTTCGGAGATGGTGACGGCAATCAGATTGCGCAAATTTTCGGAGTAGTGTCCGCTCCAGATCTCGGCCAATGCACAGGCGTTTGCGGCATTTTCCAACTGGACCGAAAGACCTGTTGCTTCTTCCAATGGCGTCCTCAAATCCAGGGATTTCCAGGCCAGATTCGGCACGAACATCAATTTGCCGGATTCGAGATCAACGCGCCCCGGCATCGCCACGCCGATTCCCTCAAATGTGAGTCGCGGAAAGGCCTTCGTCGTATGGGAAATGCGCTTGCACAGATCCTTGATGAATTGCTCCGGATTCTCGCGCGTCGGCATCGTTTCCTGAGATAGAAACCTCATGCTCAAATCGGCGACGGCAATCGTTGTTTCTGTCGGTCGTATGTCCACCGCGAGAATCGCCGCCCTGTCTCCGTTGAGGTGAAGATAGGTCGGCTTCCGGCCTCTTGGTAAATTCCCCAGCGCACCTACTGTCACCCAGCGCTCTGCAATCAACTGCTCCGTGATGGCTGAAACGGTGCTGCGTTGCAAACGGGAGTGACGTGCCAGATCCGCTCGCGAGATGGGTTGATGCTTGCGGATGAGGTTCAAAACAATCCGGCGGTTGATGTCCCGCGCGGTTTTGGTTGTGGCAACCTGGAAATTGTTCAAATCAATCTTGCGAGCCAGACGTGACGGCACGTCAGTGCGGGCTTGATTGGAACTCGTGGACACGAAACTAGAATTATCATCTCACCCAGCGGTCAACCATAGGTGGAAACACCTATCAATCCTAAATGTCCTTAATCACAACAAATTCATGGCGGAAGTTTTTTAAACCATTGCGACGATCATTTTTCTCGCGATGTTGTATTCGGATGGAAGTTCGACCGGCTGATAAATCCTGCTTGTCGGTCGCGGGTGTTAATGTGCTCTGCCACTGTTCGCGCTCCTGTAATGCCCTGAAATCAGCCGGAAAAATGAGGTATAATCACTGGTGTCCAATCCTGGTGATGTGATTCTTGGAGCAATTTGTGTAACGACAACTGACTGGCAGCCGGAGGATTGAGACACCCGCTTTTACAGTCCACGTTTTGTCCGGGTCAGTTTGGGGTCGAGGATGTTGCGGAATGAAAACGCCATATATTTCGGGAGGACAACTTTCTTGTTCGGATTCGTTGCCGGTGTTTGCGACTTCTTTATCCAAACGTGGAAAGATGGCTTGCGGCCTTCCGGAAAGCACTGCGGACTGGTTACAGGTAAGATTTTACCTCAAACGCAAACTTCAGCAGACTATGACTGCCATGAAGGTTCAGTTTGTGGCAGATGTTGAGCCTGTGATTCTCCACCGTCTTGACGCTGATTTTCAACAAGTCGGCAATTTCCTTGCTGGTGCGATCTTCCGCGATGAATTTCAAGATGCGTCGCTCGGCGGATGTTAAATCCTCGACTTGTGGCTTGCTCAACAGAAGCTCCTGCACCCGGCTGCTGCGGCGCTTTCCGATGTCGGAGAGCGACGGGCTGATGAATGTTTCGCCCTGATCCACTTTTTCGAGCGCGGAAAGAATGTCGTCTGCTGCGCTTTCCTTGACCACGTAGGCTTTGACCCCCAAATCCATTGCCGCATTGAACATGTCTTCCTCGCCATACATCGTCAGGAAGACCGTCGTGACGGGCGACTTGATCTTTTGCAGCGCGCGAACCATTTCCAGACCGCTCAAGCGCGGCATGTCAATGTCCACGACCGCGATGCCGGGTTTCAATTCTGCAATCATCCTCATCGCGGCTTCGCCGTCGGAAGCTTCGCCCACGACGCGAAAGCGGGGATTTTCCTCGATGACCTCGCGCAGTCCACGGCGGAAAAGCGGGTGGTCATCCACGATCAACAATTTGACTTCACGCTGCCTCATTTTTCGGTGACGAGACTGGAATTTCGACGTTCAAAGTTGTGCCAAGGCCGGGTCGGGAATCAACCATGAATGTTCCGCCCAGAATACGCACGCGCTCCTTGATGCCGCTGATGCCGTGCCCGGCATGACGGGAATTTTCGGCAAGCCTGTCTTCGTCAAGGCCGAGGCCGTTGTCGCGAACGGACAACGACACCGCAGCCGGCAGCCGCTTCACGACCACGGTGGCCTCTGTGGCCTTGGAATGTTTCAGGATGTTGTTCACCGCCTCCTGGATGATCCGATAAACGTGAATCTCAGATTCCTTGTCCAGCAATCCGTCAATCTCATCAGCGTGACTGGCAAAGCGGATTGAATTGTTTTCCGCCGCACGGTTCACGCTGGCGCGGATGGTTTGTGTCAGGCCCAGCCGGTCGAGTTGATAAGGCCGCAGTGCGTGAGTGATCTCCCGCACTTCTTCGATGGCTTCCGAGGCGCAGTCTGAAATTTTACCCAGCCGGTCGCGCAACGTGGATTCGTCGGCGGACGGCTGCATCGCCATGCGCGCCTGATTGATGATCACCAGAAGATTCTGCCCGAGACTGTCGTGAAGATTGGCGGCGATGCGGTGCCGTTCACTCTCCTGACTTTCAAGAATCTGCTGGGAGAATGCGAGGTGACGTTCCAATCTTCGCCGGAGCAGGTGAATCCTCAGCAGTGACAACAACAACACGGAAAGAAGCGTTCCCACCAGAGCAGCGGTGTGTTTCCAGGTCCACCACGGCGGTCCGCTCAACCACACAACATCCGCAGGACTGCGCAGCCAGATTTTCATGGCGCCAACCGAAGGACTCTCCGACGATGTGTTTCCCGCAGCCGTGGCTGAGGTCGTGGCAAAATCACAGACGCCGACGAGTTGAAGGCGGCTGCCGGGTTTGTAAACGGGCAATTCTGTTTGATCGAGCGGTAGTTCAGCCTCAAACATGCGTTGCTTTTCCTGCAACTCCAGAATCTGGCTGCCATCTTCGATCCGTTGCGCGATCAGGCGGGCGGTGATCCGAACCAAGGTGCCCGCGTGTTTGAATGATATTCCTTCGCCGGCATCCAGTTCCCGGGGTGGTGGTTTGGGAACATCCTTGGCGGGGCGAACAAGCGCCTCGGTCAACGTTTGTATCGAGCCGTTGATGTCGGGAAATCCGACCACTTCGACAGATTGGCCGACCTGCATTTTGCAGTCTTCGACGCAGTGGACGCGAATGCCACCGGTCATATCTTGCATGAAAAAAGTCCGTTCTCCGATGAACGTCACATTTCCAGCCAGCTTTACGCGATGCGGCATGGGTGCGTGTGCGGAGACTGCAACCAGATTTGAGATTGCCCCGGTCGGTATGGCAAACCGATCAGCGGGGGATTCCCGTTCCACATCTACAAACTCCGGTGACGGCACAAGCAGCAGCGGCGCGTCTTGAATCGTCAGGGACAAAACTCCTCGCAACCGCAATTTCGCATCCACGTAGCGTTGCAGGGTGTCATTTGAGGTCCTGCCGATCCAGACCGAGAGCGGCCCGTCTCTTCCCATCAACGAGATTGAGCCGTTTGAGTTGACCGAACGCACAACACCTTCGGCTTCCGTCCAGCGCCCGTCTCGATTTGGTGGTACGGGAAACTGTGTCGGCTGCATCAACGGCTCGGGCATCGAACGCAACCCGAGTTCCGTTACTGTCAAAGGTCGGATTGTCGGGATGTTCCTGCCCGGTTGAAATGAGCCGCTCAATTCCACCCAGCGGCCTACCTCAAAGCGGTTCACAAAATTTCGATCCTTCAGCGAAACAAAGACGGCGGCGGTTTCTTCCTGGACGAACATGTAATCCTTGCCGAAGACCCGGTCGTTGAAAGTGACGACGCCACGAGTTGCATAAAATCCCATCATCGAAGGGATGCTGTTGGTGGAACTGGTCCTGAAAGGCGGTTGACCGCTGCCTGGCAGTACTGGATCGGCTGGTGTGCTGACGGCGTGTGGCGTGACCATGTCTTTTACCGTCCAGACCGCTGCTGGGATCAAAGCTCCCTTTTGATCAAAGCCTCCTTCGCAAACACCCTCGACGCGAACAGTTGAATTGCGGAGACGTCGCAACCATTCTGCATCGCTCCCAGCCACCCGCACCTGCATTTGTGTCTGTCCGTCGGACAATTCCAGAACACCTACGGCGCCGTCGCCGCTTGTGAAGGTCACCTTGCCCTGAATCTCCCTCCAGAGAAAATTTTCTTCCGCGCTCAACTGCCGGCTCAATGTCATTGGGAGCGGTTCGGGCCATCGCCCTTCGTGCCGTGTTCTGACCTGCAAATCCTCAACCGCCAGCGTGGATTCAAAATTTTTCGGGCCTGACAGTGTTGTCAGTCCTCCCAGGGAAAAATTGGTCCAGTATTCGCGCAAAATCCCGTTCGTCACCACTGGCGAAAACAAATCCTGTTTTTCGTTCCACGGCATAAGGTAAGGGGTTTCGATGACCGATTGTTCCAGGTTCGGGCCCTGCCAGGCAACGGCAAGGTGATCTCCGACGGTGGTCTGCTCCTGAAGCGCCTCGATGTAATAACTCCGACCGGCTTGCAACAGGACGCTCTCCGAACGTTGTGACGGATAATGCGACCATTCATGTGGCGCGACCCAGCCATAACGCCCGACGTATGCGATTCTTTTTGCTTTGGCGGGATCGCGATTGCTGCTCAACCAAAGGTCCGACGAATTGTCGCTGGCGATCCAGAACGTGTATTCGCCCGTCACTGGTGGATTCAGGTAACCCCGCATCCGCGTCAGATGAAACTCGCCCCAATCGGTCGGGGCCTCGAACGACGGGCGTAAATCCCAACCCGAAGGCTGGTAAGGATACTTTGGAAAACCGACCACGTACGGCTGGCAACGCGATCCTTCCAACGAGACCCGTTGCCCGGCTTGAATCCCGAGTTGCCCCACGCCATTTTGCGGATTCAGGGCCACAGCGCCCGTTTCATCCTGCAGCACGATCAAGTCGCGATTCGTATCCACCATCGTAACGATGCCATCGAGTTGAAATGCGCACCGGCCCATGAAGATCTCCTTCGGCATGGTCCGAAATTGCGCAATGTTTGTGACGACGATGCCGGATTCTTTTCGCTCCAAGCCCGCTGGTTTTCCTGTTTCACCTCCGATTGGATCGCTTGCTCTGGAATTGGCAAAGATTCCAATCAGACAAAGCACCAGTGGCAACCATCCGACGCGGCGTGCCGGAACTTCACCGGGCATTGGGTCTGTCGAACTGGAGGTTGAAAGCATGGCGTGGCGACGATTGCTGCAAAGTTGATGAAATCACATATCACACACCGCCGAACAAACAAGACCAAAGCGATGTTTGTTCCGACGAGTCACGCTTATCAGCGTCTCTGCAAAAATAAAAAACCGTTCGCCGTGTTCTGGCGAACGGTTTGAAAACCCCGTCAGGCCCGGTCAATTTGAAGCCGGAAATTCGCGGGCGAAATACACCTGATCATTGCGTTTGATCTCGATCAACTGG
>CAZFNB010000127.1:0-6584 GCA_964520235.1 uncultured Bifidobacterium sp.
CTGCCACAGGCTCCAACGCGCTACAATCCGTGGCGGCATCCCGACAAGGCGCAGAAGCGTTACGAACGGTCGCTGGCGAGGCTCGAAGAACTTGGCGTGATCACCGCAGAACAAAGTCGTCATTGTCGCGCCGAACCACCGCGAGTGGAGCGACACGTTCCGCCACAACACGCGCCGCATTTTGCAGACATGGTTGCAAACGGATTGCCGGAAGCGCGAGGTGATGTGTTCACCACGCTTGATCTTCCTTTGCAGCAACTATGCGAGCGGCTGGCGGCCTCACATCTACCGCATGTTGCACCGTTTGGCGCGCGACAGGTGGCGATTGTAGTGCTCGACAACCGCGACGGTTCGGTGCGTGCGCTCGTCGGTTCGCGGGATTTTGGGAGCAATGAAGGGCAGATCAACGGGGCGACGATCTTCCGCAGTTCCGGCTCGACGCTGAAGCCGTTTCTTTATCTGCGGGCGATTGAAACTGGAAAATTGACGGCGGCCACGCTGCTGCCCGATACACCGGACGCGGTGAACACCGAGTTTCCTGATTACGATCCGATCAACTACGACCACACGTATCGCGGTCCCGTGCGCGTGCGGGAAGCGCTGGGAAATTCGCTCAACGTGCCCGCCGTCGTGGCGCTGGGGCGCGTAGGGGCGCGGGAGACGTTCCAGGTTTTACAGAACTGGGGATTGCGATTTGCGCGTCCATTCGAGACTTATGGCGCGGGACTCATCCTCGGCAACGCGGAAGTGTCGTTGCTCGATCTGACTTCCGCTTACGCGGCCCTGGCGCGGCGCGGTGTCAGCATCGAACCGCGACTCCTGCGCGATGCACCGGTGGTTTCGCGCCGGGTGGCATCTGCCGCGGCCACGGACATCATCTGCGACATTCTGTGTGACAACGACGCGCGGCGGCTGACGTTTGGCGGGAATTCTCCGCTCGCATTCAATGTGCGTGTGCCTTGCAAAACCGGCACGAGCAGTGGTTATCGTGATGCATGGACCGTGGGATTCACTGCGCGACACACGGTCGGAGTGTGGGTGGGAAATTTCGATGGCTCACCGATGGACGAAATCGCGGCCATCCAGGCTGCCGCTCCGTTATGGCGCTGTGTGGTGGATCATCTCTTGAAAAAGGATCCGAGCGTGCCTGAGCCGGGAACGGGAGGTAATCTTGTCCGGGCGGGAATTTGCTCGCTGACCGGACTGCGTCCAACCGCAGCAAGTCCGCGTGTGGTCAATGAGTGGTTCTTGCCGGGAACAGAACCGGTTGAGGACGCTTCCCGGCAGCTTGTCCAACGTGACGGAGGGATTCAATGGTTGTTGCCCAAAGAGTATGCTTTGTGGTGCAAAAGCCCGTTCAACAACCTGGGTGCGGTGGCTGAGGACGAAGGAACGCTCAAAATTCTCTCGCCGATGTCTGAGAGTGTTTTTGTGCTCGACCGTTTGTTGCCGCGTTCGCAGCAGCAACTCCAACTCAAGGCCGTCGGTGCGCGGGATGCGGTGATGTGGAAAGTGGACGGGCAGGTGGTGACAAACCAGGGAGGCTATCATCTCTGGCCGCTGATGCCCGGCACGCACGAAGCCGTGGCCGAATCTGGAACGCAGCGTGTGGTGTCGCGTTTCACCGTTGAGACAGGACCGGTTTCGCTGCTGCAAGCGGCCTCGCTCAAACGGCGTTAGTGCGCAGTCTTCAATTCAAGTCCTGCAAATCGGAAGCCAGGTCATCTACGCCATATTTTTGCACGATTTCGGCGACGTCCTTTCGCGCGTCGGCAAGTCGGCCCATTTTCTTGAGCAATCGCGCGCGTGTGGGAAGCCCATCAATCAACGTCCAGCCATTTGGATTGGTTGGATTGCGCAGCAACGCCACGCACCGGTCGTATGCCTTGAGCGCATCGGCCTGGCGATCGAGTTCTTCGAGGATCGCTCCGCGAGTCCGCCAAAGCCCGGGCCATTTGTCGCTGACGGCGATACCCGCGTCTATTGCGGAAAGCGCGTCATTCAGGAAGCCTGTGTTTTCGAGGACTATGGCGCGTGTCCAGTGGATGTCCGCATTTGTTTTGCAAAGCACAACGGCGCGGGCGGAATAATCCAATGCGTCGCACAATGCCTCGGGATTTGATTTCTTGGTGTGCCTGAGGCCCAACTCATACGCCACGTCGGACAAGGTTTGCGGGTCTTCGTTGGCGAGTTTTTCGGCGCGTTCGGGTGACAGGCATGCGCCGGAGCTGACGTAGTTCGCCCAGTCCTCGTTTCCTGCTCCCGAGTTTTCGAGTATGCGACGCAATTTGGCGGCTGTGATCTCGGGGTGCTGAGAACGGATCAACGCGGCGCAACCCGCGACCGCTGGTGCCGCCATGCTGGTGCCATCCATGTAAAGATCGGGAATGCCGCTGAAGCCTTGGGATAAAATCCTGCGACCGGGCGCGCCAAGATTGACGCTCTTGGATCCAAAGTTGGAAAAGTGTGTGATCTCTCCGTCCGGCTTGTCGGCGGCGGCGATGGTGATGGTGTTCGGAAAATATCGTGAAAGGTAGGCGGGTGTCTGCAACGTGTCGTCATTGTTCTTGTTGTCGTTACCCGCCGCGATGACGAAAAGTGTGTTCGGGTTTTCCGCGCCGGCGATGGCGAACGGGATCGAGTCGTAAAGATAAAACTCGTTTGCCAGACTGGACACCAGTGCGGACATCTCGTCGTTCTCGACCGTGAGGTCGTGCAACTCGATGAAATTGTGCAGCGTCTCGCTCGCATGAAGCCAGAACATGTCATAATCCTGTCCCATGCTCGCGTTGACGACTCCCGGGCCGAGGTTTCTGAGGTAATCGCTGCCGCGCTTTCCGTTGCGCGTAAGGATGGGCCGGATCTGGTCTTCGATGTGGGTGGTGAGTGTTTTGAGGGTGACGTTGGAAGAAATGGTGAACCGGGCTTGAAACGCCATGTCACGATCATACGTCCCCCAGGAGACGGTGTGCAATCTGGCCTTGCCACGGCTGTTTTTAGCGATGATCCCGGCGACGTGTGTTCCGTGCGATAATTCGACGACCTTGATGAGAAAATCGAAGTCGGAATTGCCCGGGCTGGGACCGAAGATTTTCGAGAGCGGGTTCTTGAATGAATTGCGGAGCGCGAGCCAGTCTGGTGACATTTCCTCGTCCTGTTCCCGCATTTGTTCCGAGTTGTAAAGTTTCACCCAGCGGTCGAGCAGGCGCGAGTTGTCGCGGAACGTTTTGCGTTGAAGTTCGTTGATCTCAAACGGGCCATCCACGCGCGAGGACCAGCCATAAACGTCATCCACAAAACCGTTGTTGTCGTCATCCACCCCCGTGCGCCCGTTCTTCTCGGCGAGGTTGACGTGATACGCAGCGCGCAGTTTTGGATGTTCGTAATCCACCATCGGTTCATACATCACCGCCAGTTCGGGAGTGCGGACGGTGGCGGGCGGGCGGGCGGTCTTTTTTAGAAATGCGTAGGCGCGGAGGAGTTGTTTCAGAGTGTTTGGTGTCGCCTTTGTCTGCTGCTCTTCGGAGCCGGTCAGGAGCAATTCGTTGAGCAGAGTCGCGTTGTCATTGTTCTCCGGCGGGCTCGCCTGGATTTGATCGGGCAGTGCGTCGGCGATGCGTCTGCCATTACGATCAAACGGATTCGCCCCGTGCCAGAGCAGGAATTTACACATCTCAAAATTTCCGGCGCGGGCCGCGATCTCGAGCGCGCTGCGTCCGCCGGGCTCGGTGGCGTTTGGATTTGTGCCGGCGCGCAATTCAAGCAGCGCTTGAAACACATCGTCTTCCTTGACGGCTGTGATGAGTCTGGCGGTGTCGGCGACAAGCCATTGTGGAGCGGCAACCGTCAGCAGAAGTATCAGCAGGCAGATTTTGTTTTGCATGGGAGCAGATGAGAATACAGGTGAGGATTCAGAGCGTGAAATCGAAAGGTTCATACTTGTAGTAGCCTTCAACGAGCAATTGTTTGGTCTGAGGATTGTAAGTCATCGAGAGCCGCTTCCAGCAACGTTCGGGACGGTAATTGTCGCCGGGCTGGGTTTTGCAGAGCCCGCCACCGGCGCGCCCGCCGCAATTCACGTACGCGGCCCATTGCCGTAAATCCTTCGAGACTTCAATCAGGCAGTATTCGACGCTCTCCCAGCCCGGCGATTTGAAGGCGAGAAAACACGCCTTGTCTTCGACGACGCCGATCAACCCGTAGAGCCTGAAGTCATGCAAATCGGTGTCGCCCCGGCTGTTTTCCTCAGGCTTGAAACCTTTTGGGACGGACTCAACGAGTTTCACCCAATCGAAGCCCGTGCGCTTTTTTGCCCACACTGCGATGGGCGAAGGTGCGCGCGTCGGGAACATTTCGGTTGCTTCCACGGCATTGTCCAGCCGTTGGCGGGTTTCGTTGTAATTGCGTTCCGTGGAGGCAACGGCGTTGGGCCGCTGCCAGTTGGTAAGATAGGAGTAAACGGGATTGTCAGGCGTGATGCGGGGGAGTACCGCGCCAGATTTGTGCATGACTTTCGCGATGGATACTTTCTCGTCGTGCGTGAAGCGGGCGCTTTCGGCGAGGAAACCATAGGGCCAGATGTAAATGGGTTCTGAGGTCGCTGCCAGCCACAAGCCCTGATACGGATGAGGACTCGCGCCTGCTTCGAGCAAGGCAAGCGTCGCAGAAGCATTGCCGGCTTTGAGAGCGTCCGTGAGGATGGCGCGGCGCTCGAAATAGGGATCGGGAATCAGCACGTTAGGGTCAAGCCCGTCAGCAAGCGCCTGCTTCAACCACTCGATGGCCTCGGGGGAATTTCTGCTGCTCTCGAAAAACTGCCGTGCCACGGTTTGCTCCGCGCCTTGCTGCTTTTTGGCGAAGGCGTTCTCGAGTTGTTTCGCGGTCGCACCGGATTTTTTCAACGTTTCAAAGTCCGCAGCAGCCAGGGCCGTCGGTAAGTCCACCGCTGTCACGACAGTGGGCAACGGTTTGTCCTTTTTCACCTCTGTCTTGATCTCTTCGATGACCGCGCCTTGTTGCCTGGCAGTTTCGCTCACTTGCTTGGCGGCTTCACTCATCTGTCTGCCCGTCTCGCGCTGGCGCTGGAACAAAAGGAGCGTAATCACGGTGATGACGACCAGCAGCGTCGCCACGGCCACAGCCCAGCGTTTGACGCCGCGGCGGAGGCCGGCGAGGTCGTCGCGCATCTTGAGCACATTGGCTTCAAGCGCCTCGCGGCTGTGCAGCGGATGATAGAGATGCGATTCGGATTGCAGCCGGCGACGATACGTGGCCTGCAATTCGCGCAACTCTTCCGGCTCCGTCGCGACCGTCTCGGACGGGAATTGTTTGTCGAGAAAAAGGTACCAGACTTTCCTGCCGCGTTGCCGGGCGTAGAGCGCCTCATATTGCGTGTAGCTCACGCGGCCAAAGGTCTCATCCGGTCGCGGCGGCTCGGCACCGTAACGGTGGCCGATGAGTTGCACCACGCCGTCGCAAGCGTCAATCTTGCGGCGCAACATTTCCCGGAGATCGCCCTGTTCACTGCCGAAGATGTCCTGCCAGACAGGTTCATAGCCGAGAAACTGGAGCGTGTTGGCAACAAGCTGCCGGGCGCTCTTCAGTTCGCTGCTGACTGATGAAATGAAAATGGTCGGACGCGGCGTCATCAGCTTTCAGATCGGGATATGCGCCGGCTTGACGTGGCGTTCGGCATATTTCGCGCCTTCGTCGCAAAAGAATTTCACGGAACTGAGGTCGTCCACGTTGAACGTGATGCCGGAGGCTTCAAGCTGGTTGACTTCATCCAGGGAGAATTCATGGTTGTAACGGACGTAGGTGAACTGCTTGGGCCATGGTGAAGTCTCCGGCGTGCCGCCAAGCAACGCACCGACTTCGGAATCAATCGGCTCGCCTTCAAGGCAATGTCCCGCCACGCGGCAAAGCAGGTCTTGATAAAGGCTGCTCGTGTCAATCAACCCCAGCGTGGCGTGCGAAGCCTGCTCGATGTTGTTGATGCTTGATGCCATGTCCTTCTTGAAGCGAACCCGAAACCGTCCGGTGCCGACCGAAACGAGCAGCATTTTATCTTCGCCAGGCTCCCAGTTCATTTTATAACGCGGCAACGTGGCGTTGAGGAACATGATGAACGCGGGGTTGTTGAATGGCGTGATGGCGCCGTCAATGAAGATGTGCTTGCGTCCGCCAAGCATGATCTCCTCCGGAGGAAAAATCGTCGGCGCAGCGGTGCTGGCGCGGATGAGCTGCCAGAGCGGGATGTTCAGGTTGCAATCGGGCAGGGCGGGGTCGTTGTATTTGGCTGCGGGATTGTTGGTGATGGGCCAGGGCGAACCGGTGGCGCCATTGCGAAGCATGATGAGCAGTTTCGTGCGGAGACGCTTTGTGCCCATCAACGCCGGAACGCGGCCCTGTCCGTCCTCGGAAAATTGTATGCGGAGCAGGTCGGAAAGTTCGCGCGCGGTGTATTTCGCATAGAACAAGCGGACAAACAATGTGTTCTTGCGTTGAAAGACGCGCGTGCATTGTTCGATGTAGAGCTTCTTGATGTCGGCGACAGTCAACCCCCAGGAGAGTGACGCGGCAAT
>CAZFNB010000128.1:0-6582 GCA_964520235.1 uncultured Bifidobacterium sp.
TGCACGTCACGGAAGTGTTGCGCGCCAAGCCGGATGAAAATCTCGGCATGATCGGCGATACGATCCGCTACCTGAAGGATCACGGCAAAAAAGTCATCTACGACGCGGAGCATAGCTTTGATGGTTTTGCGGATGAGCCGGAATACGCACTCGCCACCTGGCAAGCGGCGGAGAAGGCTGGTGCGGATTGTATCGTGTTGTGCGAAACGAACGGCGGGCGGTTGCCGAGTGAGATCGCTAAGACGGTGGCGTATGCCAAGTCCAAGTTGAATTGTCCCATCGGCATCCACACTCACAACGACTGCGGGTTTGGGGTGGCGAATGCCATTGCGGCGGTCGAGGCCGGTGCGATGCAGGTGCAGGGGACGATCAATGGTTTTGGTGAACGCACGGGCAATTGCAATCTCATCAGCGTGATGCCCGCGTTGCAATTGAAGATGGGCCTCCGCTGCGTCCCGGCGAAATCCATGCCGAAGCTCAAGGAGCTTTCCGAGTTCGTGAACGAAGTGGCGAACGTGCGTCACGACGTGCGCGCGCCCTGGGTTGGTCAAACGGCTTTCGCGCACAAGGGCGGCATGCACGTTCACGCGATTGACCGCGTGGGGCGCAGCTACGAGCACATCGTTCCGGAAACGGTCGGCAATTTCCGCCGCGTACTGGTGAGCGACATGTCGGGGCGCACGAACATCTTGATGAAGGCGAAGGAATTGGGTTTCAAGCTCACGCCTGATGCGCCCGAGACGCGCGAGATCACCGCGAAGGTCAAGGAACTCGAAGCGGGCGGCTATGAATACGAAGCGGCGGAGGCGTCACTGGCGTTGCTTATCCGCGAGGCGATGAAGAAGAAGTCCATCGCACAGTTTGAAATCGAGACTTATCACGTTTCCATGAGGCGCGACAAGGTTGAGTCCATCTGTGAAGCCACCGTGCGCGTCCGCGTTGGCAAAGAAGTCGCACACACTGTTGCGGAAGGTGACGGTCCGGTGAATGCGCTGGATGGTGCGTTGCGGCGAGCACTCGTGAAGTTCTTCCCGAAGCTTAAAGCAATCGAACTCACGGATTACAAGGTGCGTATCATCAACGGTACGACTGGCACCGCCGCCAAGACGCGTGTGCTCATCACGTCGAGCGACGGCAAACGCGAGTGGGGCACGGTGGGCGTGAGCGAAAACATCATCGAAGCCAGCTTGCAGGCGCTGGTGGATTCGATGGAATATGCGTTGTTGAAGAAGTGATTTTTTGAGCCACAGGGACAAAGCAAAGATGCTTTGTCCGCATCACATCTGTATTTCATCTTCGTCTGTGAAAATCTGCGTCTGGTGCAGTCGGGTTTTGCAGGGGCTGCCTCGGGTTGTCCACGGATGCCTCTACTCGGCATGATTTTCACCCCGAAAAAGTTTCTGGAAAATTTTTTGAATGACACTGTTTTTGTTTTGTCATAGACTAAAACCGTCCGAGGCGCTTGTGGCCGGAGCCGGTCGGTGAGCGTGACAAGGAACGCTCGTTGGCTGGGGCGGATTCGGACAGTTTGTCGAACAGACAAGTTGCTATGACAAAAACACTGGAAGTCATCAGCGAGGCCATTCGCAATCCGAAGCATCCGTTTCGGAAAGCTGAAAGTCGCCCTAAAAAATCCCTCAAAAACCGTTACGAACGACGCAAGATCAAGGAATACCTTCATCTGGCGGACTGGACGGAAGAGATGGCGTACTGATCGGAAATCCCCGTCGTGCTTCGGCATTGACGGCAGGTTTTCGCGAAAACGGAATTTGTCAGAGACAGCGATGACGCTGTCGGTGGACTTATCACCAAAAATTCAGCAAGGTGCGGCGGTTTTGTCCTTCGAAAGTTTTCAACATCGGCTTGTGCAAAAAAGAAACCCCGCTCGCGCAAAAACGAGCGGGGTTCTGGAGAATTCCAAGGATTACTTCATCAACAGCATCTGGCGGGCGCGTTTGATGGCCTGATTAAGGCGGCGTTGATAATGCGCCGGCAGGCCGGTGTATTTGCGCGGCAGGATGCGCCCCTGATCCGTGACGAATTGCCGGAGCAGGTTGGTGTTCTTGAAGTCGAGCGCGTCCACGGTGAAGTCAATCTTCGGCTTCGGGCGCGGCGTGCGACGTTCCATGGTGGCGCGGTTGCCGCGACGGTCGGACTTGTCGGTATTGGTCTTGCGGGGCATAGAAGTTATTTGATTTCGCGATGCAACGTGTGACGGCGCAGGGCGGGGTTGTATTTCTTGAGTTCCAGCTTTTCAGTCTGGAGTTTTTTGTTGCGCGTGGTGGTATAGCGTGACGGCGACTTGCCTTCCTTGCGCGCTTCCGTGCATTCGATGGTGATGATTTCTCGCGGCATAGATTATTCCTTTTCCTTGGTGGCTGCGGGTTTCTCCTCGGCATCCGGCTCGTCCGGCTCCTCAACCTCCGGTCCGCCTGCGGCGTCCACCGTGCCAAGTTGTCCAAGCCGGCGCTGGCGCAGCGCGCCTTCGCGTTCCAATTGGGCCTGTGCCTGAACGGTGAAACGCGCCCAAGGAATCGCCTCAAGGCGGGCCTTGGGAATCGGTTTGCCGGTCAGTTCGCAAATACCGTAGGTGTTTTTCTCGATGCGCTTGAGCGCCTCCTCGATTTCGTAAACCGCATCCTGGTCGGAGGACAAAAGGCTCAAGGCAAAATCGCGATCAAAATTGTCCGTGCCTGAATCCGCCATGTGCAGGCTGTAACCGGCGATCTCCTGCGCGGACTCCTTGGCCAGGCCGTTCATCTGGCGCATCAATTGTTCGCGCAGTTCAAGCAAACGCGCGTAGTACTTTTGCCATTCGGCCTTGATTTTCTTGGGGCCGGATTCCTTTTTGGTGGTCGCAATCGGGCCACCGAGAATGGATGCCGCCGTTGCGGCTCCGTGCGGTTTGGTGCGCGGTGCCGGCCTCTTTGTTTCTTTCTTTTTGGCTGTCACAATTACTTCAAAATCGTCGGCGACGCTTCGCCGGGTTGTCTCAAAAGGAGGGGATTTCTCTTTTTGAGGGCGGCGACTTTAGCAAACGACATCAAATAATCCACAACAATTTTCAAAAAAATCGGCTTCTCCCCGGTCAAATCATGCCTGCCCGGAAGCCTGCTTGTGGCCAGATGTCGGCCGTTCCCCGCCCGTCAAGCAGGCTCTTGCTGGGTCAGGCAATGGAGCGAACCGAAACCCAGCACAAGGTCAACGGCGTGTATGCCCACCACCGGACGATCCCGGAACAATTCGCCCAGGATGCCGAGTGCGATGCGGTCGTTGGGATCATTGAACGTCGGGACGATGACACAGGCGTTGCAGATGTAGAAATTCGCGTAGCTCGCCGGCAACCGCCAGTTCTTGTAGAAAAGCGGCGCAGGCATTGGCAACGCGACGACTTCCGGTTTTGAGCCGTCTTCAAGGCGCAGATGCTTGATGCGCTCCCAATTTTCCGCCAGGGGTTTGTAATTGATGTCGCGCTGGTTCTTTTCCTTGATCAGCACCAGCGTCTTCGGGCTTACGAACCGGCAGATGTCGTCAATGTGACCGTGCGTGTCGTCTCCAACGGGGCCGTTGAGCAGCCAGATCACATTTGTCACGCCAAGATACTTTTTGAAGGCTGCATCGTACTGCGCCTTGGTCATGCCCGGATTACGCACCTGCACGGTTGGATGCTGATAACACTCCTCCGTTGTGAGCAAGGTGCCGCGGCCGTTCACCTCGATGCCGCCGCCTTCGATGATGAAGCTTTTCCCGTTGTGTTGAGCATCGAACAACCGCCGCTTCAAAAGTTTCGCCGCCGTCTCGGGAACGCGCGTATCAAGCTGCCAGTTTTTGTATTTCGCCCACGCATTGAAATGAAAATGGACGATGGCTTTCTCCGCCTTTCGTTTCTTGACGTGAATCGGTCCGCTGTCGCGCGTCCAGCCGCGATTGGTTGGATGAACGACAAATTGCACGCGCTTCATATCGCACGCGGCGCGCTTGAGGTAACTGCCAGCAAACGTTGCCTCGGCCTTGCTGCGCACGAGAATCCGCACTGTCTCACCTGGAGAAATTTTTCGCACCATCTCGCCATAGACCCAGCGGATGGTGTCAATCTTGTCCGGCCAGTCTGATTCATTGTGCGGCCAGCCAAGCCATGTGGCGGCATGCGGCTCCCACTCGGCAGGCATGGAATAACCGAGTGATGCAGGTGTTTCTTCGATGGTTGTGTTCGCTTTCGGCATAAAACGCGCGCGGAGGATAATGTTTCCCCAACGCTTGTCCATCGCTGGTTCATGTAAAGCATCACAAACAGGTGTGATTAAAAGTGAGTGAGGGCATCTGCTTGGACTGGTAGGGCGCGTCACTCCGTGCGCGCCGTCGTCTGGCTGGCAAAGCCCGGCGCGCACGGAGTGACGCGCCCTACCTTCACGCAGCAGTTTGTTGCCATCCCTCACCCGCTTGTAATCGCACCCCATCACAATGGCAGAGTGATGTCAGCCTTGCGCGACGGCCATTCTGCCGTACATTTGCCGCATGATGATTCCAGATGAAGTGCCGGTGATGACGCTGCCGAACGCGACGTTATTTCCCCAGGCATTGCTGCCGCTCTACATCTTTGAATCGCGCTATCGTCAGATGCTGGCTGATGCGCTCCATTCCCATCGGATGTTTTCCGTGGCGATGCAAAAGCCGGGCAGCACGCGCGAAGCCCCCGTAGGCGTGGTGGGCCTGGGATTGATCCGCGTTTCCGTGGCGCACAAGGACGGCACGTCGCATCTGGTCTTGCAAGGTGTGACGCGGGTGAAATTGGAGAAAGCCGTCCGCTACAAGCCGTATCGCATCCACAAAATCCAGCCGCTTGAAACTCCCCCATGCGATAATGTGGCGGCGGATGCGTTGCTCGCCCGTGTGCGCGAATTGTTGCGCGAGCGTGTGAAGCTTGGCGTCCCGTTCCCGTTCCCCCTTGTCAGTCATGCGGGCGAAGGCGTCTCCAACCAGACCCCACCTGCTTTTGCGCCAAAGGAAATGCTGAAGTATCTGGACAACATCACCGATCCGGAACAGGCGGCGGATCTGGTTTCCTGCGCGGTGCTTTCCGGCGGTTCGGACCGGCAATCCATCCTCGAAGCGCTGGACGTGGAAACACGCCTGCGCCGGCTTGCCCATTTCCTGTTACGCGACATCCAGAGCCACTCCAAGGGCAATCATTAAGCGCATCCGAAACGAACCTGACTGTCACATCCGTAACATCAGTCCGTTCAGCAAGAGAAATCACGTTGAGTTTGGAATGCTGAAGTTGTCCAATAAGCGCATGACACGACCGGCCTGCGCGGCAACAACCCGGAATCCCCAATCATGATCGCGCTTTGGGTTTGTGTTTGTGCCTTCCTGAATTGCGCGGGCTGGATTCTTTCGGCGCTGCACGCATTGAATCCAGTGGGCTATGGGTGCGCATTCCTTGTTGGCGTTGTGTTGCTGGTCGTTTTTCGGAATCAACTCTGCCTGGCCCAATGTTTCCGGTTCAGTCCAGCCAGATTCCGTAAACGATGTTCACGTTTTCTTCCGGCGGGGTTTCTTGTCGTGGCCGGCCTGGCAATTCTTGGCGGCGTTCTTCATCCGCCTTCCAATTATGACGCGCTGGCCTACCGCCTGCCGCGAATCCTCCACTGGCTCGGCGCGGAACAATGGCACTGGATACACACGGACTTTCACAGGCTCAACACCCGCGCGGCAGGTTACGAGTGGGTGGCTGCGCCACTCATGCTCTTCACGCGCACGGATCGCCTGCTGTTTCTGATCGGCGCTGCATCGCAATTGTTGTTGCCGGGACTGTTGTTCAGCGTGTTCACGCGGCTCGGCGTTTCGCGGGTCACCGCCTGGCACTGGATGTGGGTGCTGCCGACGGGCTACTGCTTCATCATGCAGGCCGGTGGCATCGGAAACGACATTTACGGCGCGGTGTTCGCTCTGGCATCCGTGGATTTTGCTCTTCGCGCCAGACAAAGCGGGCGCTTCCGCGACGTGGCTCTTTCATTTCTTGCGGTGGCTCTGTTAAGCGGAGCCAAAACAAGCAACCTTCCGCTGATGCTGCCGTGGGGCATCGCCGTGCTGCCGTCCTTGAAACTATTGCTCAAACGGCCTGTGTTGACCGTCATTCTTGTCCTGGCCACTGCGTTGTCATCGCTCCTGCCGGTCTGTTGGGCGAACCAAAAATACGGCGGTGACTGGACGGGCGCAAAGATCGAGGAGCCGCGCATGACCAGCGGCGATCCACGCGTGACGATTCCAGGCAATCTCCTCATCAGTACGGTCCAAAATCTTGCGCCGCCGGTTTTCCCCGTCGCGTCTGTCTGGAACAACGCTGTTCCGAAACTGCTTCCCAATTCATTTCATCAAAAACTGCTTGAGCTGAAGATCATGGCTATCAAAGATCATGCTTCCCAACTGGATCCGCTCTTCCCTTCTTTTGATCCACGACCATTTTATCAACGCGCCAGTGATCGCAATCAACATTCAGGCGAACTATTCTACAGTTTGTTGTCAGCACCCAGCCATCAAAAAGCGGCTAATCCCTATGTTGAAGCGTTCAGAAATTTTAAT
>CAZFNB010000129.1:0-6575 GCA_964520235.1 uncultured Bifidobacterium sp.
TCAAGGCCCTGGCGGGCGAGAAGGACCGGGCGGGCGGCCTCATCTGGCGCTGCCGTGACGCCAGCAACTACTACGTTTGCCGGGCAAACGCGCTGGAGCACAATGTCGTGCTTTACAAGGTCGAAAACGGCAAGCGCACTTCGCTGAATATCGTCGGGCGCGCGGCGGGTTATGGCGTGAACGTTCCGGTGGTTCGCGAGCAATGGCATCGCCTGCGCGTGGAATTTTCCGGTTCGCACCACCGGGTCTTCTTCAACGGCCAGCACCTGTTCGATGTGGAGGACGAATCGTTACCCGGCGCGGGAAGCGTCGGCCTTTGGACCAAGGCTGACAGCGTCACATTGTTCGACAACTTCCGATTCGCGTCGAGTGCAACCCAATGACCACGACCGGCAGTCACCAAACAACGGCGTTGTGGATCCGGTCTGGCGGCCAGCTCTCATGCAAGAAAACCCAAACGAAAGTATCAGATCAGTTATGGCTCAGTCCCTGAAGAAAATCATTCTCGCGGGCGCGTCGCTGTTGTCCGCTCCATTCCTCGCCCAAGCACATCCCGGACATGGCGGCGGCGGGCTGTCCTCCGGTTTCACTCATCCGTTGCTCGGCTGGGATCACCTGCTCGTCATGCTGGCGGTGGGAATCTGGTGTGCACAGCAATTCGGGGGTGCGCTCTGGCGCGTGCCGCTGGCATTCGTGAGCATGATGATGATCGGTGGAATTCTTGGCGCGGCAGGAACGATACTGCCCGGCGTCGAGTTCCTCATCATGCTTTCCATCCCGGTGTTCGGCTGGCTGATCATCGAACGTGTCAAATTGAAGCCCGCCACGGGGGCGATGCTCGCGGGTTTCTTCGCGTTATTTCACGGGCTGGCCCACGGAACGGAAATTCCCGTGACTGCAAGTGCAGGTTCCTACGTCGTGGGATTCGCGCTGGCCACGTTGCTGTTGCAAGGGGCCGGTTTCGTTCTGGCCAGGCTCGCTGTTGCAGGATTCGCTTTTGCAACCGGCACAAACGCTCTCGCGCAGGGCGAAACGAACTCACTGTCGCCACAAACAGTTTCTTCGCAGAAAAGCGACGAGCGCGCTGCCGCCACGCGGCTCGATGAAATCCTCGTCGAGGGCCGCGCGGACAGTTTGATCGGCATCGCGGATTCGGCCACGCAGGGCACGGTGGGCGCGGCGCAACTGGCCGAACGGCCCATCCTGCGTTCCGGCGAAATCCTCGAGACCGTCCCCGGCGTCATCATCACGCAACACGCCGGCGGTGGAAAAGCGAACCAGTATTTTCTCCGCGGGTTCAATCTCGATCACGGCACGGATTTCTTCACAAGCCTCGACGGAATGCCGGTGAATCTGCCCACACACGGTCACGGCCAGGGTTATACAGACTTGAACATACTCATCCCGGAACTCGTGCAGCGCGTGAATTATCAGAAGGGCGTTTACTATGCGGAGAACGGCGACTTCGCATCGGCGGGCGCGGCGCACATCGAGACGTTCAAGGTGTTGCCGCAAAGTTTCGCCATCGCCGAGGCAGGAATGTACGGCTACGGGCGCGGCGTGTTCGCGTCATCGCCGAAACTCGGCAAAGGTCATCTGCTTTACGCGGGAGAAATCACGCACCACGACGGCCCATGGAAAAAACCGGACGACTTCTGGAAGTTCAACGGCCAGATCACCTACAGCCAGGGCAACGACGCGAACGGCTTCAGCCTGACGGCGCGCGGTTATCACGGCGAGTGGGATTCCAGCGATCAGGTCGCTGCCAGCGCCATCAACGACGGATTGGTTCCGTTCTTCGGCTCGCTGGATGACACGACGGGCGGTGATTCGCAGCGTTACAGTCTGCAGGCTGAATGGCATCGCGCCGATGATCGTTCGGCCACAAAAGTCATGGCATACGGATTTTATTACGACATGGATCTGTTCTCGAACTTCACCTACTGGCTCGCCGACACGAATCGTGGCGATCAATTCGAGCAGGTGGACAAACGTTGGGTGGCTGGACTGAATGCGAGTCATTCGATCTTTGGCCGGCTGGCGGAACGCGACATGGAAAACACCCTCGGCCTCCAGTTACGAAACGACTGGATCGAAAACGGCCTCCATCAGACGCAGGCCCGTCAACGGGTGGATAAAAACACATTTGACGAGAATGGCGATCCATTGCCCCTCTCTGCCACGACCCGCGCCGACGACATCGTTCAAACCAGCATCGGCGCATACTACAAGAACACGATCCAATGGGCTGACAAGTTCCGCACGGAAGCAGGCGTGCGTGGAGATTTCTATCATCACGACGTCAGCAGCACACTTGCAGCAAACACCGGCACGCGCAGCGATGCCATCGCCAGCCCGAAACTGACCCTCATATTCGGCCCATGGAACAAGACAGAAATTTATGTCCAAGGCGGTCTCGGTTTTCACAGCAACGACGGGCGCGGAGCGACAACCACCGTTGATCCCGTGACAGGTGACACCGTCCCAAAAGCCGATCCGTTGGTGCAAACCTACGGCGCGGAGGCCGGCATCCGTACGCTGGCGGTGGACGGGCTTCAAAGCACGCTCTCGTTCTGGTGGCTGGACATTGATTCCGAGCTTTTGTTCGTCGGAGACGCGGGCGCGACGGAAGCCAGCCGCCCGAGCCGGCGATATGGCATCGAGTGGGCGAACTTTTACAACGTCACAAAAAACCTGACACTCGACGCGGACTTCTCGTTCTCACACGCCGAATTCCGCGATAACGATCCGATGGGCAATCACATCCCCGGTGCAATCGAAAGCGTCGTGGCGGCGGGCATCACTTATCGCCATGACTCGGGATTTTTCGCCAGCATGAGGTTGCGCTACTTCGGCCCGCGCCCGCTGATCGAAGACAACAGCGCGCGCTCAGACGAAACCATCCTGCTCAATGCCCAGGTGGGTTATCGCATCAACAAGACCTGGACAGTAACGGCGGAAATACTCAACGTGCTGGATCGCCGGGATCACGACATTGATTATTTCTACGAGTCGCGCACGACACCCGGCGGAACCGCGAATGAAGAGCTGCACTTCCATCCGGTGGAGCCGATCCAGGCGCGGGTTGGCATCACTGCGCGATTCTGATCCGTGCAAATCACACCGCTCAAGTTCAGTTTTGGAGTTTCGCTGGCATTTCACGCGGCAGCGTTCGGTGTGTTCACATTGACAGGCAGTTTGTGGCGGCAACCAAAACTTCAAACGGAGGATGCGCCCCCCGTCTTGAGCATGGTTGCCGCCGCTGTGCTGGTCGAAAACCCGCCGTCGCTTCAACCGGCGCAGTCAGAAAATCAATTTCCACCCGAACCTGTCCGCGAAAAGACACCCCAGCCACCTCCTGTGACAGAAGCGGTGTTCGCACCCGACGAATTGAAATGGCCGGTCGTGGAAATTCCGCCCGCGCCAAAACCACAAACCAAGGACAAACCACCGTCCCAAACGGCGGCTGCCACGACTTCAGCGACAAGTTCCCCGCGCGGTGATGGCAGTTCCATCAAGCCCGGTCTTGATGCGACGACGATTGAAGCGCCCCCTGCCCCGCTCGCGAAACCCAACTATCTCAAAAATCCTGAGCCAGATTATCCGCCGAGAGCCAAACAAAGAGGCCAGCAAGGCCTGGTGTTGTTGGAAGTCCGGGTAACGGCAAAAGGTCGCGCGGCTGAAATCACCATCAAGCAATCGTCAGGGCATCCGCTGCTGGATGAAGCCGCGACCAAGGCCGTGAGAGATTGGGAATTTGAACCGGCCAAGGTCGGCCTGATCGCCGTCGAGTCGCGCATCGAAGTGCCCATCCGCTACCGGCTAGACCGTTAGGACGGAAACGGGAACCTTTCCCCGCCAGCCACCTCGTATCCTTGTGCCACGATCACGGGGCTTTCTCTTGGAGGAATTGTCTTTACCGGGACAATTTCCCGCCTATGCTCGCCGCGTGTTTGTTCGTGTCGGACATTGTTTGTTGATTGTCGCGCTCATCGCGGCAGTCGGCGGACATTGGGCGGTGCTCCAAACCGTCGCGTGGTCGAACATGCTGGCGGACAATCTCCAGACCGGTTCGTTCACCGAGGCGCTGACAAAAACGTTCGATGGCAAGCATCCCTGCAAACTCTGTAATGCCATCAGCAGCGGGAAAAAGTCCGAGAAGAAGGCCGAGTTCCCCACGCTTGGAAAGAAACTCGAATTCATTTCCAACCGCCCTGTGTTTGTCTTCACCGCCCCGCGGGAATTTTCGCTTCAGTCTGAAACATTCTGCTTGTTGAACGGGCTTGGCCATCGCCCGCCTGTTCCTCCGCCCCGCAGCGTCGCCGCCTGATCCTCCGTCGTTTCGCAAGCCGGGCTTTTGTGTCCGGTGAAATTCATCCTGTTTGCCTTATCGCGCCCGAAGGGGCGTATGATTTGCGTGGTTCTTAAAAAGACATTCCAACAACGTGCCTTCACGTTGATCGAGCTGCTGGTGGTGATTGCCATCATCGCCATTCTTGCAGCCATGCTGCTGCCCGCATTGGGCCGGAGCAAGGCGCGCGCGAAAGCCGTCTCGTGTCTGAACAACCTCAAGCAGATCGGTCTGGCGAGCAGGATTTACGCGGACGAAAATGGGGACAAGCTTCCGCAATCCACGCACTCGAAATCCTCATGGGTGTTGACGCTCCAGCCGGTTTTGTCCGGCACAAATCTTCACCGTTGTCCGGTTGATACCAACCAGCGGCGGCTTTTCAGTTACGCAATAAACGATTTTTTGACCCCGCGCCCCTACGGCGCCAAGGATCTGGATTTCTCAAAGACAACCGTCATCCCGTCACCGGCCCTGACCATTCACATGGCCGAGTGCGCGGATGATTACGAGGGATCGGATCATTTCCACTTCGCAGACGCGGACAGCGGCGGTTTCACGCCGACGTCGTTCCTCGGGCAGATCGCCGTGACGCGGCATCTGACAACGGCGAACTATCTGTTTGCGGACAGCCATGTGGAATCGCTGCGATGGGTGCGGATCAAAGAAGAACTTGTCCGGACGGGCTCCCGCTTCGTGCGACCGGATGGACAGGTGAACTTGACTCAAAATTGACGAAGCATCTTGAACCAAAATGAAAATCAAACTCAGTCAGAAATGGTCGGTAGCGTTGCTGGCGCTCGGCCTTGCAGCAACCAGCACACAGGCACAACACCTCAACGCGGGCGCGTTGAGCACGAATCAGGGCGGTCAATTGTATTTTGCAAATGCCGTTGGTTTCGTGAACGGGTCGGGATTCCTCATCACCAGTGTCAACCCAGCGATGAGCTACTCCAACAGTGGAACCTATGCGGGTTACTTCAACACCGGCAACCCGACATTCACCGCGCTGGCACAAACCACTGCAAACGGAGCAACACCGTCACCGGTGGCAGCCGCGTTCGGCTCGTTTCTCGAACTGCGCCTGGAATCCGTGCTGTCCGGCCCCGTTGGAGGAACATTCAGTTTCTTCGACCACGGCGCAACATCACCCACCTACAACCTGGGTGTGGGACAAAGCGTGACGAGCGGCAATCTGTTCGAGTTGAGCGATGACACGCTCGGGGCGGGAAATCCCGGCGCAGACCCTTACGGCCACATTCACGGGCGGCGGTTTGCTGTGGACGTACCGGGCACGTATCAAGTCGGCTTCCGCATCGTGGACACGTCTGTGAACGGTTTTGGTGGAGGGCCGATCCAATCGGATTCGCAACTCTACCTGCTCAATTTCACGGCGGTGCCTGAACCGGCGGCAGCCGCCCTGATGGCAACGGGTCTGACCGCTGCGGCAATCGCGTTGCGTCGCAAGCTGCGCAAGTAACTCAAGTCTTGTCGGATGGTGGGACGGCGGTTGATGTCACCTGAACTTCAAGTCATCAGCCCCGTCCCCAATCTCGTTACAACACCGATGTTAAAATGAAATCAACACATACCGGAGCAATCGTGTTGCTCACGTTTGCGTGCGCGATCGGATCGGTGGCACAGCACTTCCACCTCAACGTCGGTGCGCAAAGCCGGGCACAGGATTCCCCCCTGTTCTTTCAGAATGCCGGAGCATTCGCCACCAACTCGGGGTTTGTCATGCCGATGCCCTTCAATACGAGCGGCAATTACGCCGGGCATTTTGCCACGGCTTCGCTCACACCGACCGCCATCGGCACAGGTTTTTTTGACGCGCCCGCGCCCGGCACACAAGCACGGCTGCGATTTGTCTCGGTCAGCGGTCCGGCAGGCGGGAGTTTCAATGTCTGGGATGTGCCTGGATTCAATGATGAGGAAGAACCGGCCACCGCAATCACCTTCAGCGTTCCGGTCGGAACAACGGGTGGAGTTCAATCCGTCCTGCTGAGTCAGAATAACGCCGAGCCGGGTGCGGATCCATTCGGGCACATCCACGGGCGCGCGTTCAGCGCCAGCAAGCCCGGCCTTTATATCGTAAGCGTTCAGGCTTACGATGCCTCAGCCAACGGCACGACAAACGGCCCGATCCACGCGCCAAGCACCGTGCTGCCGGTCTATTTTCAGGCAGGCATAACGATTTCTGGTCTTGCTAAAAGCACCGCTCAAA
>CAZFNB010000130.1:0-6548 GCA_964520235.1 uncultured Bifidobacterium sp.
GTTCCATTTCCAGCCGCAGCTTCGACGGACAACTTCCCGCCCAGCGCATCCGCGCGACGTCGCATGTTGCCAAGCCCGTGACCTCCGTTGCCCTCGGACGGATTTGCAGCCATGCCGCGTCCGTCGTCCTGGATTGAAATCGTGAGCACGTCACCTGACACCGCCACTTGCACCCGCACCTCGGAGGCTTGCGCATGCTTCAACACATTCGTGAGCGCCTCCTTCACCACAAGAAAGATGTTGTGGCGGGCTTCCGGCGGCATCGGGCGCGAGGGTAAAAATTCAGGCATGTCCAGCCGGCAACGCGTGTGTCCGCCCTCGAACAGTTCGTTCGCAAAATGCGTGATGTATTCCACAAGGCTTTGCAATGTGTCGCTCCCGGGGCGCACCGCCCAGACGATTTCCTCCAACGCACGCACCGTTTCATCCGCCGACTCCGCGATCTTGATCATGTGCGATTCAAGCTGTTCGGGATGCCCGGCATCAGATCGCGCCAGTCCGCTCAACAACGAAATCCGCGCCAGCGACGAACCAAGGTCGTCATGCAAATCCTGGGCGATACGGGCGCGCTCGCGTTCGAGGGCGCGCTCCTGCTCGGCCTGCCGCAACCGGAGTTGATACTTGCGGCGCTCGACAAGGCGAACGCTGCCGGCCACCGCTGACAGCACCGCCACCGCGCACCCGCCCATGAACCACCAGGTCTGCCAGAACGGCACCAATACGAAATCGCTGAACGAAGTCGCTATGGCCATGTCGCTGAAAATCCAGCCGTTGCCTCCGGCATCCTGTTTCGACCCCGCGTGTCGCAAACGTATCTGATCAAACGTCGCGTTGGCCTTGAACTTGGTGGTCAGCTTTTCCGCCTGGTTCTCATCGTTGGCCCCGAGTGTGAGACGCGGCTCCAACCAGACTGTCACCAGATCGTCTCCGCCAGGAACATATTGCACCTTGAAGATGATCGTCCGGCGCTCGCCGTGACGCGGAAGTTCGTACGGCTTGAAGTTTCCCAAACCTGCGGCCTCCGGCTTGGCGGATTTCAAATCAAATTCACCCGCCGTTCCCGTCAACGTATTCGTCTCCGCAGTGCAATAGGCCGAATACCCCCACGCCTCCGGCGCGTTCCCTATGCCGAGACGCGGCTCGTTGCCCTCGAACAATTGAAACCCGGCAAAGTACGGCTCCGACGCCGGATCGGAGAGCGGGTCAACGCGAACCTTGAAATAAAGCGCGTCGTTCGCCGTGTCGTCGCGATGCACCGCGCCTCCAAGCTGATCCACCCCGTCTGGAGTCTTGTGGATCACACGCGGATCGGGATCGCTCCACAAAACCGCTGCGTTCACAGACACCAACGGCATCGCGCAAAACAGGCCGATCACGATGCAGACTCGTCTCGTGAGCGGATGCTGATGAAGCGGAGGCACGCCCGTAGTATTCGTGCTTTGAAGGAGAGACGCAAGCCGGCGTGCATCAGCCCACGAGCGAACCACAACTATGGCTGTCCCGCCTTGTCGTTCTTGATGTCCCCACCCGGATAAACCCGGTTGCCGTTCGAATCCACAATCGTCGGTGTGATGAAAACGAGCAGGTGTTTGTCCACGCCTTGAGTTGCATTTGTCTTTGAGCCAGAGGGAATCGTAGTGATGGTCTGATCCTTGAAACCTCCCAACACAACAGTTTGGCCTTCTCCGACGGCAATGGACTCGGCCATCTGGCGCACACGAATCCTCGGCAACGGCACGTTCTCCGCACCGGCTCGAACATCATACCCCGGCAGTTTTCGTGGATCGTCATAACCGAGAAATTCCGTGACTGTAGGAATAACCCTCATTTCAATCGTTAGATCGTCTGCACTTAATGTCGGCACAATATCCAAAGTCGGGCCGAACGGAATGGCCTGTGTCGCAGGCATCATGTTTGTCCCACCATTTGTGAGCACAGGCGTCAAGCCGGTGACGATCGTCTTGATGTCCACGATTTGAATTTGGGCCTGCCTTCCGTTTAAAGTCGTCACCTCTGGAGCCGATAGCAACTGCACTCCCGGCATGGCATCCAACTCATTCAATATCTTTTTCGCCTCGGGATCAGCCAGATGCTGCTGTACAAATAGCTGTGGCCCCATACTCCCCGCGTTCGTCAGCAACAGATTCATGACTCGTGGCATCTGGGCTGATGGAACTTCAATGAATCTTGCCTTGATGTTGATGATCGTCGCCTCCCGCTGAAGTTGGGCCAGCACCGGTTCAATCGCATCCAATTCTTTCAATGTGGCTCGGACATACAGCCATCCCTGCTGATCTTTGTAGTATATGGCCTTCCCTGCCGAACCATCGAGATTTATGCCGTTTGTCAGAAAGTGATTTCGCAAATTGATGAACCCGGTTTGAAATTCATTCGTGCGGGTTTGAGATCTTCCGCTGCCGCCTTGCGCAACAGGCTCAGGCGTGGAAAACCCGAACCGTCTGGCAAACTGTCCCGCATCCACCTTGAATGTGCGTGTGAAAAGTTTTCCATCGCTCGACTCACTCAGATCAATCACCGCCGTGGAGTTGCTGTCGGTCAAAGTGATAAATTGCGCCGGTTGCGCCGGATCTGGAATTTTCTCCAACCCGGTCGAATTATTCACCTGGCTCGCGGCATTCACCAGACTTTGCGTGCCCAACGCGGACAAAACCAACAGCGCACCACCGACCAGCAGCGAAACCGCCATCGCCCGCCATGTCAGTCGCAACGCTGGACGATAGCCCGGCACAAGCAGCCGTTGCACGCGGTCGGCGAGTGACGAAGATTCGCTCTGACCACCGCCAAATGCTGTCGCGGCAGCGGGCACGGGCGACAGAATGTTTTCCGCCACGCGCACGAGCGTCTTCGCATAATCCACCGGCGCACCGCTCAACTCGATGGCCAGCGCGTCGCAACAGGCCTCGCGCTCGCGCCGCACCTGTTGGCCGATCCACCACACCGCCGGATTGAAGAACAGCAGCGCCTCGATAAACATCTGGAACAGATTCGCAAAATAATCTCCGCGCCGGATGTGCGCCAGTTCGTGCAGCAGCACAAAGCGCATTTGCTCCGGCGTGAGTGTCGTAACGAGCGAGAGAGGCAGGATGAGCGTCGGCACGAGCACTCCAACAACGGCTGGAGAAGTCAGTTTGTCCGTCACCGCCACACGAATCTTTCGCGTCAATTGCACTGCGCGCTGCGCCTCGGCGAGCAGTTGCGCAACGCGCGAATCTTCGAGCGGGCGCGTTGAACGTCGCAACCGTTCCGCTCCGGCCACCTGGATTCCCGCGCGCCCCAACATCAGTGCCGCGCCAACCAGCCAGACCAGAGCCAGCCACGCCGTCCAGCGTTGCGACCGGGGGCTTGTGTCCGAAGGATGCACGGTTACAACGACCGTGGACACGTCACTTGAGAGAGTCACGCTTGGTTGTGAAGCGGCGACAACCGGGGCGACCGGAACGACCGGCTGTTGTGTTGCATCAGGCCGGTTCAACAAAGCCCAGGTCAAAATCCCCGCGAGAAACACACCCGCGAGCGCACCAAGCGACAAGCGGTAGCGTTTGACTGGATTGACCACACGGCGCAGGGCAAGTCCGAGCACCACAGCGATGATTGCGCCCTGCCAGAGCGTGTGCAAAAGCGCTTTCACCGCCAGCGCCCACTCGTGCGATGTGAGCCATTGCATCATCGCACTCACGGTTTCCTCCCGGTTTTGCCGCGCGACTTCTCGCGCGCCGCGATGAGTTGCTTGATCTGCTCCAGTTCATCACGCGACACTTCGTTCGTATCCAGAAGGCATTGCACCATCGGCGTAAGCGCGCCATTGAACGCGTGCTTGAGCGCGTAAAGCAGTTCGCCTCGCTGCGCCTGCGCGCGCGTCACAGCGGCACGATAAACCGTAAGATTCTTCTCCTTTCCGGCCTCAAGCAGACCTTTGCCCACCATCCGATCCATGAGGGTGCGGACGGTCGAATAAGTCCACTCGGTGCGCTTGAACAGTTTTTCCTGAATGGTCGGCGCTGTGCAGGGTTCGTTTTCCCACACAGCCTTGATGATCGTCCACTCGGCTTCGGTCAGTTCGATGGGTTTGTCTGGCATGGTTCGTTTGGGCGTCGCGGGCGCATCATCTCTACAACTGTCAAGCGAGTCAAGCGGAATCTTTACAAATGTAGAGAACAACGGTCAGTGTTGAGCATCCAACCATCCCCGACGCAACTGGACCGGCGATTTCCCTTGTTCACGGAGACTGCGCAGGCTCAGGGCATCGTGCCGTTTGGCAAGCCGCACGCCGTATTCGTCCCGCATCAGTTCGCAATGAAAGAAGCCGGGCGGCGCGAAACCGAGCGCGCGATACAACAACAGTTGGCGCGCGGTGGATTTCAGCAGGTCCGCCCCCCGCACAACCTCGGTGATCCGCATCGCCGCATCATCCACCACGCAGGCGAGTTGATAGGACGGAAAATCATCCTGCCGCCACACGACAAAATCACCGAAATCTTTTCCCGCAATGAACATCTGTCTTCCCAGATTCCCGTCACCGAATGAAATCTCCTCCCCGTCGTGAACCCGAAAGCGCCATGCGCAACGAACCAGCGGCGTCTCCGTTGGCGATTCCCCGATACAAACCGACACGTCGCGCCGGGCACTCTTGTTCCTGCAAGTCCCCGGATACAACGGCTCATCATCATCCTCCGCGTGAGGCGCGCGCGCAGCCGTGGCGATGTCCCTGCGCGAACAGGTGCATGGATAGACAAATCCACCTGAACGCAGTTTTTCCAGCGCCGCCCGGTAAAGATCGAACCGCTCACTTTGGTTGTATGGGCCGAAGCTTCCGCCGGCATCCGGCCCTTCGCTCCAGTTGAACCCGAACCAGCGCAAGTCCTCGAACATCGCCGTGACAAACTCCGGCCTGCACCGCGCACGATCCAGATCGTCGTTCCGCAAAACCAGCGCACCTCCGCTTTGACGCGCCCGTTCCTGCGCGATCCAGAACGTTCTCGCATGGCCCAGATGCAGACGTCCGGTCGGCGACGGCGCAAGGCGGCCACGATACGTAATCGCTTCTTTCAGGATTGGATACATGTCAGCGCCCGAACATTCGCTGCCAGAGTGACGGTCTGGGTTGATACCGTTGCGCGGCGAGTTCGCGGAATTCCGAAAGCAATCTTGATCTCGCAATCAAACCGAAGAAAACGTCGGCCACCAGACCCAATCCGAACCAAAGCACGACCGGCCAGCCGTCCCACTTGAACAGGTCGCGCCGGACTTCGTACGGCAGCAATGCAAAAAAGGTCATCACCACCGCAAACGCAATCCATGGCAGGAACAAAATCCTGATTACCGCACCGCCTAGGGCAAACTTCGGATTCCGTGACGACATTGCGAGCCACAGGTTCACCCAGAACAACGCCACAATGTCCATCAACAGCATCACCATGCCCAGAATCCACATCCAAAACCACCAGGTACGGTCATTGCCCAGATGAAATGCGTTCAGGCTGTGAAAAAGCATGATCAACTCGCCGCACAACAACACCACCACAGGCATCCCGAATTGACGGACGAGCGCGAGTTTCTGGCCATGCACGATCGAGCCGACCGTCAACGGCGTCGAAAGCAACAGTTCCATCGAACCGATGCGCCTGTCCTCGATCAATTGCCTTCCTGTTTCGCCGGCGATCCAGCACTTCAACACCGAATTCAACGTGAGCGCCGTCAGCACGTACACCGGCTCGCTCAACCAGTCGCCCTTGAATTTCACCGCGCCCCAGAGCCAGAGCAGTCCCACGAAAACGAACAACGTCCACACACCCAGCGGGCGCAGGCGCGGTCGTGTGCTCAACCAGTAAAACGCGCTGCGATCCAGCGTCCGCGCACGAAATGCCGCGCCCGCCTCCGAACCTCCTTCGAGCCATGAACGAATCCGTTCGCGCAAACACATCGTCCGGCTGCGGCTGCCCGTTTCCTGCCAGGAACGCGGCGTGATGAGACTCGCGAGCAACAGGAACACCCAGCCCAGCGCGTGAATGATTCCCAGCGACCAGAAAAATCCTCTCACGCCCAGCCGCGTGTAAACTTCGTCCACAGCCGTCGCGTAAGTGAACACCGGACTGGTCAGCAAAAATTCCCAACGATACGTCACCCACTTGGTCATTCCCCACGACACCCAAGCGCCGAGCAACGGGATACCCGCGGTGAAAATCAGCAACCACACCAGCGCCCAGCCGACCGCACCGCGCGCCGTCTTTGTCACGGACGATGCGAACATTCCAACCGCCAGCGAAAAGAACAGAGTGTTCACCAGCACCAGGGCCATGCGCCCGAACTCCGCCGGCGCCACGCCGCCCATCAGCAGCGGCAACCCCATCACCGGCACCACGGCCAGCAACGCATACAACGCGTTCATCGAATTGGCCACCAGTTTGCCGCCCACGATGTCGTAGCCCTTGAGGTCGGTGAGAAACAACAACCCAAGCGTGCCGTCGCGTTTCTCCTCGCTCAAACAATCCGCCGTGAACCTCAATCCCGCAGTCAGGCAATAGAGCTGT
>CAZFNB010000131.1:0-6535 GCA_964520235.1 uncultured Bifidobacterium sp.
TTCAACAACGGCTCCT
Source organism: uncultured Bifidobacterium sp. (assembly GCA_964520235.1). Classification (GTDB taxonomy): domain Bacteria; phylum Verrucomicrobiota; class Verrucomicrobiia; order Limisphaerales; family JADLHS01; genus JADLHS01. The sequence goes on from CAZFNB010000131.1 coordinate 17, forward strand.
GAAGTCTTTCACGAAACTCGGCACGAGTCATGTCGTCGCCTGTCGGCAGATCAAAACCGAAAACCTGCCCGCGTGGAACACTCCGTAGCTCCGCGTAATGATCCGCGACAGTTTTGGATTCAGGCACGCGCGAATTGTAGATGACAACGACCTCATCGCCGCCCCCGAACACGTTCGAGGCGGCAGCAATCAATGTGAGGATGGACAAAACGAATTTCACCGGCGGGAGACTGTTGCGTGTCGCCAGTCGCGTCAAGCAATCATCAAAAACATCACGGCGATCTCAAACCGGCGTCTTGCGAAAGACGATCACCACGTTGTCCGCCAGCCCCGCCAAGGCGAGGATTTTTTCCGCAACATCGTAGAGCCATTTCACAGGCTTCATCCACGGCTTTTGCTTGAGCGCGGTGGTTTGTCTCAACAACTCGCCACGTTCGGCATTTGAAACATCGCGCCCGCCACCGCACCAGTCCTGCCAGATGACCACTGGATTGAAATGCGTATAGCAGGTTGCAACAACTTCCAACTTTCCAACACCCAGACGCGCGAGCGTTTCACGGGTAAAATAGTTCAGGTGCTGCGGATATACGTAGCGATAGCGTGCGCCCAGCAGCCGCACCGCCAGCGATTTCAGATTCGGCACCAGCACGAAGCAGACTCCCCCGGGCTTCAGCAACGAATGCGCACGATCAAGAAATCTCCGTGGCTCGTTAAGATGCTCCATCACCGCCCAAAACGTGACTGCATCGAATGTTCGCCCGCCAAAGTCGTGTTCCAAAAAATTCCCACGAGCCACATTCACTCCGCGCGATTCAGCATGATCCAACGCCGGCCCGCTCACATCCGTTCCCAATGCAGAGTATTGTTGTGGCCGGCGCTTGCCGAGTTGAAACAGGAACGCGCCTGAACCGCAGCCCACGTCCAGCACATCACCACCGGCGCAATGCCTTTGAAACAATCGCAGTTCGCGCTCGAAACGAACATCGGCGTAGTCGCTCTGCAACTTGGCTGGTGAAACGTAGTATTCTCCGCCGGTTGTGTCGTAGTATTTCCCGCTGGCCATCTCGACTGCGACCGGGTTTACGAAAACCATTCCGCAGTCCACGCATTGCACGAGCCGCAGCCCGGGCTTCTGCCAGTGCGGGCGGTTTGCGCCGCCGCCACACACGGGACAATTCCGTTGCAACTCTCCAGACATTTCCTTCGCGCGATTCCCGGACATGTCAGTTCAGGTCACGACCCGCATTCCACCTTCAACCCATCCCACGCGAACCACACGCCGGGCGGAAGCTCGGCCTGCGCCTTGTCATAATCGTAGTCATCAGTCAGGTGCGTGAAGTAGGTGCGGCCCGCGCCGATGCGTCGTGTGACGGTGAGCGCCTCGTCCAGGCACATGTGCGTAGGATGCGGCTTGTAGCGCAACGCGTCTATGACCGCCACTTCCACGCCGCGCACCTGCTCGACCACGGCGGCCGGGACTTCCTTGCAATCGTTCAAATAGGCGAGCCGCTTCGCTCCGTTTTGCGAAAACAAAAATCCGTTCGTCGTGAACCGCCCATGCGGCAGCGGCAGCGGCGTAATTTGCAGGTCGCCAAGTTGGAACGGGCCGTTCAACTCGTGCGGCTCGGGAATGAAATAGCCGAACGGCCACGGGCCATTGTGGAAGGCATACTGAAACACCCGGCGCAATCCTTCAATCGTCGGTGCGTCCGCGTAAATCGGCATCGGCTTCTCGCCGCCCATCTGACAGAAACGGCGGCAATCGTCCATGCCCATGATGTGGTCTGCGTGCGGATGCGTCACAAGCACCGCGTCCACACGGCGGATGCCTTCGCGCAGGCATTGCACGCGGAACTCGGGCGTGGTGTCCACGACAAGCTTCACCGCGTCCGTGGTGACGTAAATGGAGGGGCGGGTGCGCCAGTTTTTCGGGTTGGCAAGAAATTCCGGCGGATACTCCTTGCCGATGACGGGCACGCCCGTGGAAGTGCCGCAGCCGAGAAATGTAAATGTAAATGACATGCTCGATTTGCGGCGCACGTTACACAAACCGCCCGGCATCCCGCGAACATTTTCAATTGCGGTGCGCGCCGCGTTCGGGACAATCAACACGATGATGAGCGCGGGATTGAGAGCGATTGCACGCGCGGCGACGATGCTCGCCTTGTGCGCAGGAATCTCCGCGCGCGGCGACAGCGCACCCGGATTCGTCGTCGCCTGGGGGTTGACGAATTCGCTGACCACAAATCTTCCTGCCGCCACGTCTTCCGTGTTGCAGGTGTCCGCCGGAGGATTTCATGCAGTAGCGCTGCTGCCAAATGGCACGGTCGTCGCCTGGGGCGACAACGTCTCCAACCAGACCAACGTCCCGCCGTCCGCCACGAACGTCACGGCCATCTCTGCCGGAGCAAAGCACACGCTGGCCTTGCGCTCCAACGGCACGGTCGTGGCGTGGGGCTTGAACCAATACAACCAGACCAATGTGCCCGCGAACCTCAACGGCGTCATCGCGGTCGCAGCCGGTGCGGATCACAGCCTCGCCTTGCGTACGAACGGAACGCTCGCCACATGGGGAGGCGCGGTGTTCACGCTCACCAACATGCCTTCTGGTTTGAACGGAGTGTCAGCCATCGCCGCCGGAGCCACGGCGTCGCTGGCCCTGCGCACGAATGGAACGGTTGTGGCGTGGGGATCCCTTGCATCGCAGACAAACGTGCCGCCCTCGGCCACGAACATCATGGCGATATCCGTCGGGGCGAGCCATTGTCTGGCACTGCGTTCCAACGGCACGGTGGTGGCATGGGGCGATAACGTCTTCACACAAACGAACGTGCCCGCAAACCTGAACGGCGTCGTTGCCGTTTCCGCCGGCTGGTATCACAGCCTCGCGCTCCGCACCAATGGCAGCATCGTCGCCTGGGGACTCGGCAACTCCGGCCAGACGACCACTCCAACCAGCCTGACCAACGCCTCGCAGATTTCCGCCGCCAACTCCTACAATCTCGCGCTCAATCCCCTGCCCTTCATCACCACCAGACCACCGTCCGTGACAACGCTCGCTCCCGGGCAGGCCACAACATTGAGCATCACGGTGCTGTCAGGCAGCGCCTACACGGTTCAATGGTTTTTGAACGACATCGCGATCTCCAGCCAGACCAACAACGACATCTTCATCACGGGGTTCAATCTTTCCAAGGCGGGAAGGTATTCCGTGGTGGTTTCGAATCAGGTTGCAAGCGCGGGCGCAGCAGCCAATGTACGTCTCAGCAACGCGCCGGTGGTTTTCGTCAGCGGGCTGGACATCGGAGGCGGATCGCTCACACGCACGAATTTTGCCTCCATCATCATCAGCAACTCGTCGCCACTCTACCCGAACGTGTTCTACACACTGGACGGCGGCACGCCAAATTTCACGGGATTCCCGAACTCAGGCACGTTCACGATCTCAAACAGCGTGAACATCCGCGCCATTGCATACAACAATTTGTTCAGCGACTCGGCTGAATCCACGCCGATCGCACTGCAAGTCATCCCAACCTATCCGCTCCTGGTTGCCGGACCTGGCAGTGGTGTCATCGTTTCACCTCCACCCGCATCGGGAACGAATCTTTATCTGAGCAACACCGTCGTCACGCTCACCGCCACACCAAGCAACGGCTGGACATTTCTGAACTGGTCGGGCGATTCCACCTCGACCAATCCCGTCATCGAGATCACGATGAGCCAACCCCGTACGCTCAACGCCGTGTTCGGCACAACGCTCAATCTGCTCGTCTTCGGCAACGGCTTTCTCGTGCTCGATCCGCCGGGCGGGCCGTATCCCTACGGCACAACCGTCACCATGACCGCGCTGCCGTTCGCGGGAAATTATTTCTTCGGCTGGGCAGGATGGTTGTCGCCCGCCGGCTTTGCAAATCCTGTGACGTTCACCGCGACAAACGGCAGCGGCATCACGGCGCTTTTCGGCGCGCTGCAACCGAATCAGGTCTCGCTCGTCGTCCAGCCCGTCGGCGGCGGCAGCGCGTCCGTCAGCCCGTTCAAAAATGTCTATACGAACGGCGAGCCGGTTTCCATCGCGGCACTCGGCACGTCCAATCGGGTCTTCGTTGCGTGGAGCGGCGACGCCTCGGGAAGCAACAACCCGCTCGCGCTCACGCTGGCTTCAAGCAGGCAGATCTACGCGAACTTCGCCCCGGGCACGCCAACGAACCAACCTGTGTTCACGCTGCTGCCGGCTGGAAAAAGTTTGAGCGTGGGCGGCTCCACCACGCTCGCATCGGCTGCGACCGGGGACGGCCCGCTCTATTTTCAATGGCGACGCAACGGACTGCCGCTGGAAAGCGAAACCAACGTGACCCTTGCCCTGACCAACATGACGACAACCGGGGCGGGGCTGTATGACGTGGTCGTTTCCGGCTCGTCTGGTGCGGCGACAAGTCCCGCCGCACCGGTGGCGTTGTTCGGATTGCAACTCGCACCAAGTCCCGGGCCGTTGCTGCCGTTGTTGACGGTGGACTGCGCTTCGGGCGCGAACTTCCGACTCGAACACTCCGACGATCTGAGTCTCACGAACTGGACGTTGCTGTCGCCCGTTCACATGACTTCGCCTCAGTATTTCTTTGTGGACTCACCGGCCACGAACACACCACAGCGGTTCTACCGCCTTGTGCCGCAATAATCCCATCCACGCTGCTTTTGCGATTGCCCAACGCACCGGGCATCCGCAAATTTTCCGCGCCACTGAACCATGCTGACAACGTTGCGCATCAAAAACCTCGCCCTCGTGAGCGACCTCACGCTGGAACTCAAACCCGGCTGCAACGTCATCACCGGTGAAACCGGCGCGGGCAAGTCCATCATCTTGGGCGCACTGAACCTTGTGCTCGGCGAACGCGCCGACCGTTCCCTCATCCGCAGCGGCAGCGATTCCTGCTCCGTGGAGGCCGTATTCGATGCAGCGGGTCTCCGCGCCAGGCTCGGAACATTTCTCGACGAGAACGGCCTTGAACCTTGCGACGAAAATCAACTCGTCCTCAAACGAACTTTCACCACTGCCGGAACCAACCGCCAGTTTGTCAACGGCTCGCCCACCACGCTGAACATTCTGGCAGGCATCGGCGAATGGCTCGTGGACATGCACGGCCCCCATGACCATCAATCGCTCCTACACCCGGCCAAACAACTGGCGATCCTTGATGCGTTCGGCGGATTGGAGAAGGATCGCGAAGCTTTTCGTGAACTTTTCCAACGACGCGGCGCGCTTGAAACAGAAAAGTCCGCACTCATCGTTGACGAGAAAACCTACGCGCAACAACTCGACCTGCTGCGCTTTCAAGTCAGGGAAATCGAAACCGCGCGCCTTCAACCAGGCGAAGACGTGGAGGTGGAACAGGAATTCCACCGCGCCAGCAACGCCGCAAAGCTGCTGCAACTCGGCCAGGCCGCACTCGATTTGCTTGCGGAGAGCGACACATCAGTTCTCACACAAGCCGGCGCGCTCGGGCGCACGCTGGGCGAACTTCAGCGCGTGGACGCCGGTGCAAGCGCGTTGACAGACCTGCACGCGCAGGCCGTCGCAACGTTGCGGGAATTGCAGACGGAGATTTCGCGATACGTCGGCAAGGTGGACGTGGACCCGGCACGACTGGCGGAAGTCGAGGAACGGTTGAACCAGATCCACTCGCTCAAGCGCAAATACGGGCCGGGCATCGCGGAGGTCATCGCATTCGGCGGCGAAGCAAAGGAAAAGTTGCAGAGTCTCGAATCCCGCGATGCTGAACTGGCCCGCATCAACGCTGCTCTGGAAAAATTGGAAGCCGAAATCACCAAAGCCGCCCAGTCACTCTCCGCCAAACGGAAAAAGGTGATTCCGCAACTCACCAAAGCCGCCGTCAAACAGCTCGCCGACCTGGGCTTCAAGCAAAGCAAGTTCGACGTGACGCTGTCGCCTGCGACCGTCAGCGCGACCGGGATGGACTCGGTGGAGTTTCAATTTTCACCCAACGTCGGCGAACCATCGAAACCGCTGCGCGCCATCGCATCCTCGGGAGAAATGGCCCGCGTGATGTTGGCGCTGAAGACCGTGCTCGCCGCCGAGGATGAGATTCCCGTGCTGGTCTTTGACGAGGTGGACGCCAACGTCGGCGGCGAAACCGCGAACGCCGTCGGTGAAAAGATGAAGCAGATCGCTGGCAGACGTCAGGTGCTGTGCATCACGCATCTGCCGCAGGTCGCCGCACCTGCGGACGCACATTATGTTGTGACCAAGCAGGTGCGCGAGGGTCGGACGATTTCCGAGATTGAACTGCTCGACAAAAAATCCCGCGTCACCGAACTGGCCCGGATGCTTGGCGGCCAGAGTGACGCCGCACGAAAACACGCGGAGGCGATGTTGCGACCTTGAGAATCTAGGATTGCGCCGGGCGTACGGTTCTGGCAGTAATATCCTCAGCGGTTTTGGTGGATGGGGTCTTAGCTCAGTTGGTAGAGCGTCTCGTTCGCAATGAGAAGGTCAGGGGT
>CAZFNB010000132.1:0-6535 GCA_964520235.1 uncultured Bifidobacterium sp.
AGCAGATCCTCGGCAAACAGATCGGGGCCGCGAACGCTCAGGCGGATGGAGCAGGAGAATTGTTTTTCCGGGATGCGCTTGTGATCGTGTTCGAGAATGACTCTGGCGTCAATGATGCGCTGGTCGAGATGTTCGACGCGCTGAAGTTTGTCCATCACGTGGTCTTCGATTGCCTTGGTCAACGTGACATTGTGAGTGTGAAGGATCAGTTTCATACAAGGCATGATGCAACCATGCCGCCGCAAAATCCAGTGAAAGAAACTTCGTCGAAAGAAAAATTGAATCGTCGCCCCGCTTGGCCTTAAATCTGCCGCGTGCCAACCAAAGTCATCGCGGTCGCAAACCAGAAGGGCGGCGTGGGAAAGACCACCACCGCCGTCAATCTGGCCGCCAGCCTTGCGATCGCGGGAAAACGCGTGCTGTTGTTCGACCTCGATCCACAGGCCAATGCCACCAGTGGCGTTGGCGTGGACAAAATAGAGGGTGCGAGTGCGTATCGTCCGTTGCTGGGCGAGGGAGCGCTCGCCGATAAAATCAAACCGACTGCCTACGAGCGCTTGTTCATCATCCCGAGCGAGGTTGACCTTTGTGGCGCGGACGTGGAACTTGCGCGTTCGGAAAATCACCTGCAACGGGTCGCGATGGCGCTCCAGCCCGTGCGCGATTCCGGGCGCTTCGACGTCATCCTCATGGATTGCCCGCCGTCGTTGGGCGTGCTGACCCTTAACGCTTTTGCCGCCACGGACGGAGTGCTGGTGCCGTTGCAATGCGAATATTACGCGTTGGAAGGGATTTCCATGATGAACCGCGTGCTGACGCAGTTGCGCGAGGCGGGTGTGAATCCGCACCTGGAAATCCTCGGCGTGGTGATGACGATGTACGATGCGCGGACGAAGCTTTCACACGAGGTGGTGAACGAGGTTCGGAATCTTCTCGGCGAGCGTGTGTTTGAGACGGTCATTCCACGCAGCACGAAACTCGCTGAAGCCCCGAGCTTTGGAAAACCCATCATTCATTATGACAAATACAGCGCGAGCGCGGCGGCGTACGAAGTCCTGGCGCAGGAGTTGATACGGCGGCTCGATGGTGAAACAGTGGTCGCATCCGAAACCTCAAAGGCAGAAGCATGATCCGTCGTTTTTCAAGACTGCTGCGCGGCGCGGCCGATTCCCCGTGAGCATCGGCTGACATTTTTCAACCCAACCAACCCAATCCCCACCATGGCGAGAGAACCTTTGGAAATGACGATCGAGGCGGTGACGCCTGAACTGCCCGACACAAAAACACTGCGCGTGAAATGGCCGGACGGACACAACCCCGATTTTCTCACGGGCCAGTTCATCACCGTGTACTGGCCGGATGCGCCGGAATACAAGCGCGCGTACTCGCTTTCGTCCTGTGCGTTGGATCGGGGTTTCTACGAAGTGACCGTGAAGCGCGAGGGCAGGATGGGCACGCGCATCGTGGATTGGGCTAAAGCCGGGCAGAAACTGTTCGTCCTGCCGCCTGCCGGGAAATTTCTGCCGGACTTTGCGCCCGGAAAACAACTCATCTGCATTGCAGGAGGTTCTGGTGTCACGCCGTTTCGCGGTTTTGTCCGCGAGGCCACGAGGCGGAAACTCGATGCGAGGATCACCGTGCTTTACAGCGTTCGCACCACAAACGACATCATCTTCGAGCGCGAGTTCCGTGAGCTTGCGCTGGAGAATCCAAACTTCAATTTCTACGTCACCTGCACGCGCCTGCACGCGGATGACAAGTGGACGGGACGGCGGGGACGCATTGATTCGGCCTGGGTGCGCGAGCAAGTGCGGGACATCGGGAACACCGTCTTTTACGCCTGCGGGCCGAATCCGTTGGTGGAATTTGCCGAGCAGATCGTCATTCACGAGATGGGAATTCCCAAGGCGCAGATGAAAACGGAGAAGTGGGGTTGAGTTCAGCCGTGAATCTTACCAGATGACTTTATGTTGAAGCGCACCTCGCTCTACACCGCGCACCAGAAACTTGGTGGCAAACTCATCGAGTTCGGCGGCTGGGAGATGCCCGTGCAATACACGAGCATCACAGATGAACACCTTGCCGTGCGCAACGCCGCCGGGATTTTTGACATCTCACACATGGGCGAGGTGACTGTCAGCGGTGCGGCGGCGTCGGAATTCCTGAATCACGTCCTCACGAACGACATCCGAAAGCTCACGCCGGGTCTTGGTCAATACACGTTGATGTGCAATGAGCGCGGTGGCGTGATTGACGATCTTTATGCCTATCAGCTTTCCGAGGGCGTTTTTTTCCTTGTTATCAACGCGTCGCGGATCGAGGAGGATACGAAGTGGTTGCAGGCGCGTGCCGCGGAATTCATCCAGCGCGGCAAAGATCTCACGCTCACGGACGCGTCGCACAATTATTCCGCCGTGGCGGTGCAAGGTCCGCGCGTCAATGATTTCATCGCCAGTCATCTGCCGGACGCATCCATTTCGGCGAAACGCGTCATGCGCGTGACTGATCTGAAGAAAAACGAGATCGGTGGTTTTCCGTTCCAAAAGGGGTGTGTGCTCGTCTCGCGGACGGGTTATACGGGCGAGGATGGGTTTGAAATCGTCGGTTCGGACGAGGCGATCCAGAAAATCTGGAACGGCATGTTGGAGAAGGGAGCGATGTTCGGGCTGAAACCATGCGGCCTTGGCGCGCGCGATACGCTGCGGACGGAGGTTTGTTATCCGCTTTACGGCCACGAACTGGACGAAACCACAACGCCGGTTGAAGCGGGTGTCGGTTTTTTCGTTTCGTTCGACAAGGGTGAATTCATCGGGCGCACGGTGCTTGCGGAACAAAAGGCTTCCGGCGTGAAAAAGAGATGCGTTGCCTTCAAGATGTCGGAGAAATCCGCTCCGCCGCGGCCGCATTATCCGATTTGGGCGAACGGTGCGCAGGTCGGCGAAGTGGTCAGCGGTACGCAAAGCCCGTCGCTTGGCATCGGCATCGGGATGGGCTATGTGCCGCCGGGATTGGCGAAAGCGGGCACGGCCATTGAGATCGAGATCCGCGGCAAACGCTCGCGTGCCGAGGTGGTTCAGAAACCGATTTACCGAAAAGCTTAAACCTTCTAAGCTGGGAACGATTTTATGAGCAACGTTCCTTCGGATTTGAGATACGCAAAGTCGCACGAGTGGGTGCGCGTCAGCGGCGACACCGCAACGGTGGGCATCACCGATCACGCGCAGCATGAACTGACGGACATCGTCTTTGTTGAACTCCCGGCGGTTGGCCGCAAGGTGAAGGCTGGCGAAGCCTGTGCCGTGGTTGAGTCCGTCAAAACCGCCAGCGACATCTATTCGCCCGTGAGCGGTGAGATCATCGAGGTCAACAAGGCTGCTGCGGACGACCCGGCCCTTGTGAACCGAGAGCCGTTCGCCAGCGGCTGGTTCTTCAAGATCAAGTTGAGCAATGCCGCCGAGGTCGCTGCGATGCTTTCGCCGGAGAGTTACAAGGCGCAGATCGGCGGGTGAAATCAGAATGTTGCCTGCATTCCGTTGTCATCCAAGCCCGATCGTCACCGGAAGCATCAGGCCTGGTGACAATATGGGGTTGGTTTCACTTGATGCCCCTTGTCATTTCATCAGGCTCCATTGCCTGTGGTGACATAAGTGTGCGCCGCTACGACACGCGCTTGCAAAGCAGCCGCTCATGGGCTAAACCATGAACCATGAAACTTTCCGTGACGATTGATCGCGATGAAGATGGAATCTGGGTGGCGGAATGTCCTTCCATACCCGGTTGTGTCAGTCAAGGTAAGACCAAGCCGGAAGCGCTCAAGAACATCAAGGAAGCGATTGCCCTTTGTCTGGAAGTGCGGGCCGAACAGGGACTGCCTCTGACCATTGAAACCCGGCAAGTTGAAGTGAGCTTTTGATGCCAGCCCTGCCTGTCATCAGCGGAAGGAAAGTTGCGCGGGTATTTGAACACTTCGGCTGGCACGTCGCACGTCAGCGGGGCAGTCACATCATCATGGTCAAAGACGGCGAAATTGCGACGCTCTCAGTTCCTGATCATCGCGAGGTTGCCAAAGGCACTTTGCGGAGTTTGATCCGCAGCGCAGGCATCACCGTAGAGGAGTTTGTTTCAGAAATTTGATTCTGATTGTCCTCGTGAACATCCGCCTCTTCATCAAACCGTATTGCCCGTGGTGTCACAAGGCCGAGCGCTGGCTGGGCGAGCGGGGCATCAAGTATGAAACTCTCGATGTCATCTCGGACAGGGAGGCTTTCGATGAGATGGTCGAACTCTCGGGCCAGACCTATGCGCCGGTGATTGACGTGGACGGCGAAATTCTCGCTGATTTCGGCCCGCCCGAGCTGGAAAAATTTTGGGAAAAGTTAAGCCGCAGATGAAACAGGCATCCATCTCCATCCGTGTTTCATCTGCGAAAAATCTGTGGCTGCTGATATGACTGTTGTTGAAACAAAACGCCCGCGTCTGCCGGAATGGCTGCGCATCAAGCTGCCGACTGCCGACACGTTCTCGCGCACGCGCGCGTTGCTGGATGAACTCAAGCTTCACACCGTTTGCGAGAGCGCGAAATGCCCGAACCACTGGGAGTGTTGGAGCAAGGGCACGGCCACGTTCATGATCGCAGGCGACCGCTGCACACGCGCCTGCGCGTTCTGTGCCGTCAGCACGGCAAAACCGCTCGCTCTGGAGGCGGATGAACCGGCGCGCGTGGCAGAGGCGACCCGCCGAATGAAGTTGAAGCACGTCGTCATCACCGCTGTTGCACGCGATGATTTGAAGGATGGCGGCGCGGAGCATTTCCGACGGACCATCGAAAAAGTCCGTGAGTTAAATCCCGGCATCGTCATTGAAGTGCTCGTGCCGGATTTCAACGAAAGCGACGCGGCAATTGAAACCGTGCTTGGCGCGAAGCCGGAGATTTTTAATCACAACCTCGAAACCGTCCGCCGCCTTACGCCCACCGTGCGGCATCGGGCGATGTACGACCGTTCGCTGGCCGTGTTGCGCAAGGTCAAGGAGCGCTGCGGCGATTCCATTCACACCAAGTCAGGCATGATGCTGGGCCTCGGCGAGACCGGACCGGAAGTGTTGCAGGCGATGGAGGATTTACGAGCGGCCAGATGCGACATCCTTACGCTTGGCCAGTACCTTCAGCCGACATTGAAGCACCTGCCGGTGATCGAGTTTATCCCGCCCGCGAAGTTTGCCGAATACAAGGCGCGCGGTGAAGCGATGGGTTTTGTCCACGTTGCCAGCGGCCCGATGGTACGCAGCTCCTATCACGCGGATGATTTCGACCCGTCTTCAATGAAATGTTGACCCGAGTCTGGCGCGGTTCAGGTAGATGATGACCGTCCAGACAAGCAGAAAGCCGACGAAAAGAAAGCCGATGACGATGGCGATCTTTTTGAGGATGCCAAGCTGGTTCAACGCCTGTTCGCTGCGCGATTTTTCAGATTGCGCAAACATGGCGAATTCCTTTTCCAACGAAGCGAGCGCTTCTTCATCGCGCAATTTCAACATGAGCCAGCCGGGTTGGTCGGATTTCCATTGAGGCGGAAGTTTTTCGAGCGCCTCGGCGTCGGCGGGCAGAAAGCCGTTGTGTGTCCAGAACGGTGATTGTTCGCGCGTCCAAAGCCGGGCGAGTCCGTGGTTCGTGGCAAGCGCCTGAAATCGCGCCCAGAACATGGGACGCACCTGTTCGGCGATGCCAAAATCCGTGTAAGCCTCGCTGTGGATGTGCGCGTGCCTGCCGGCGATCTGAAATCCGACGCAGCCGCACGGTTTTTCTGCCGCATCCACCACCACTTGAAAATCAGTCAGTTGCTTCTCCAACAAATCAGTGGACTCAAGACGCATCGAGGCCCAGAGCTGCCTCAGCACGGGCAGGTCTTCAAGCGTCGCCCGGCGCACGCGATGGCTCGGTGGATTCATCCTGAGCGGTTGTAGGAAATCGGCGGGTGAAATTCAAATGCGAATTACGCCGGATCGTCAGACACCGCGAGCCGCCTTTGCTGCCTTCACAAACTCCGTCGCTGTTTTGGTCAGCGTGGCCCAATCGTCCTTGTCCAGCACGTCTTTGGAAATGAGAGATGAGCCAGCGCCCACTGCGGCCACACCGGCTTTGAAGAAATCACCGATGGTTTTCAAGTCCACGCCGCCCGTCGGCACGATTTTCAGATGGGGTAGGGGAGCGCGCAGGGCTTTGATGTAATTTGGTCCAAGCGTGTCGGCTGGGAAAATCTTTATGAAATCCGAGCCTGCTTCGTGCGCCAGTTGGGCTTCCGTCGGCGTGTATGAACCGAGCATGATCGGTTTGCCGGCCTTCTGTGCGATGGGAACGAGTTCCCGCCGGCAGATCGGACTCACGACGAATTCTGCGCCCGCATCAATCGCTGCCTGGCATGTTTTTTCATCCAGCACCGTGCCTACGCCGATCAATGCGCGATTCCCAAGCTTGCTGCTCGCTTCCTTGATGGCGGCGATGGCGTTCGGGGTGGTCATCGTGATTTCCACGGCGATG
>CAZFNB010000133.1:0-6508 GCA_964520235.1 uncultured Bifidobacterium sp.
AACGGTTTCAACACCGCATCCAGCGCGTTGCCCCAACCCGCATAGGTGCGATCGGCCCATTGTGCCGCGCCGTTCGCCGCGCCCGCCGCAAACCGTCCGTCCGGGTCGAACTGATTGACCGGATCGCCGTCGGCAAAACTGTACAAATCCCAACTGCCCTCGTGCCCCGCCGGGTCGGGACTGAGGAAGCGCGTGCTCACCGGATCGTAATAACGCGCGCCGTCTCCGCAACGCAAAACCACGCCCGAGCATTCTGTGTGACTCGTCCCTCCCACTACGCTCGGCGGCGGGCACGGAGTGGCCCGCCCTACCAGCCATGGGTGTGAGTTGCGTCCTCGTCAGGTAGGGCTCGTCACTCCGTGCGAGCCTTTCGAGGTAGGGCGCGTCGCTCCGCGCGCGCCGTCTTCGCAACGCAGAACCACGCCCGAGCATTCTGTGTGACTCGTCCCTCCCATCACGCTTGGCGGCGGGCACGGAGTGGCCCGCCCTACCAGTCATGGGTGTGAGTTGCGTCCTCGTCAGGTAGGGCTCGTCACTCCGTGCGAGCCGTCGTCCACATACCTTGCACCGGCGCGCGCGGAGCGACGCGCCCCACCATTTGGCACAAATGGATTGCGTGCTTGTGGATTGGCGGGTTCGGGGTTAAATCAATCCCATGAAATACGCGGATCGCATCACGTTTGATCCTGAACAGTGCGGCGGACGGCCTTGCATCCGCCACTTCCGTCTGCGCGTCAAGGATGTCCTGGACATGCTTGCTGGCGGCGCAACCGAGCAGGAGATTCTGGCGGATTACACATTCCTCGAGGTGGCGGACATCCGCGCCTGCCTTGAATACGCAGCTCAACAGGTGGATCACCCGGTGGTCATGGCGGCCTGACCGTGCGCTTCCTCGTGGATAATCAATTGCCTGTGTCTCTGGCCGCTAGAATTTCCGCAGCGTGATGTCCAAATTCGACCTCCTCATCCGCAGTGCCACCGTCGTAACACACAACGGCGAGTCGGTGGAGGATGTTGCCATCGCAGACGGGAAGATCGCGGGTGTCGGGACGGGCCTTGGCGTGGCGCGGGAGGAGATTGACGCGACAGGCCTTCACGTTTTTCCGGGGCTGATTGATTCGCATGTCCACTTCAACGATCCCGGTCGCGCGGATTGGGAGGGCATCGAGACCGGTTCACGCGCGCTGGCGGCAGGCGGCGGCACGCTGTTCTTCGACATGCCGCTCAATGCGCATCCGCCCACGTGCGACACGGCGAGTTTCGATCTCAAACGGGCCGTGGCGGAGAAGTCGTCGCTCACGGATTTCGCGCTGTGGGGTGGGCTTGTGCCGGGCAACGCGGAACGGCTGGCGGAACTTGCGGAACGCGGCGTCATCGGTTTCAAGGCGTTCATGTCCAACAGCGGCATCGAGGATTTTTCCTGCGTGGACAACGCGACGTTGAAGGAGGGCATGAAACGCGCGGCAAAACTTGGCAAGCTTGTGGCCGTCCACGCCGAGAGCGAGACGATGACGAGCAGGCTGGCAGCGCAAGCCATGACCCAGGGCAAAACTTCCATCCGCGATTACTTGGATTCGCGGCCCGTGGCAGCGGAACTGGAAGCGATTGCGCGGGCGATCGAATTCTCCGGCGAGACGAAGTGCGCGTTGCACATCGTGCATGTGAGTTCGGGCGCGGGCGTGGCGCTGGTGACAGAGGCCCGGTCGCGTGGCGTGGATGTGACGTGCGAGACGTGCCCGCATTATCTCGTGATGACGGAGGACGACGTGGAACGGATCGGCGCTCTGGCGAAGTGCGCGCCGCCGTTGCGCGCGGCGGACGTGCAGGCGGAACTTTGGCAGCGCGTGCGGGCAGGCGAAGTCGCCACCATCGGCTCGGATCATTCGCCATCGCCGCCGGAGATGAAGCGTGACAAAAACTTTTTCAAGGTGTGGGGCGGGATTTCAGGCGTGCAGCATACGTTGCCGTTGTTGTTGACAGAATTTGGACTGCGGGGGCAAGCGAAGCGCGACCCCGCTTTGGCCGAGGACGTTCAAATGTCTAGCGGTGCAAAAGCGCCGTCGTCGCTGCGCTCTGCCAGCGCAGTCCAAGACGCGCTCGCGGCCATCGCACGGCTCACCTCGTTCAATGTGGCGGAGCGGTTCAAGTTGCCGGAAGCGAAAGGCCGCATTGCCGCCGGCGCGGATGCGGATCTGGCGCTGGTGGATTTGAAACAATCGTTCACAGTGGCAAGGGAGGACTTGCTTTATCGCCACAAGCAAAGCCCGTATCTCTCCGAGTATTGGCCGTCTGCCGACGCTTCCGACCTTAATCTTGCCCTTAATCCTAATCGTAATCTGCCCGAAGGGGAAAACCGGGAGATTACGATTAAGAACAAGATTACGATTAAGAATGGGAGGAACGGGAGTCCCGGCGCGTTGACAGGGCGCGTGGTTCGCACCATCCTGCGCGGGAAAACGATTTTCAAAGACGGCAAAGTCATGTCGTCACCGACAGGCCGGTTGGTAAAACCTCAACATTGATGATTCATGTCTGATTTATTTGGTTTCACAAGAACGGTGGTGAAGTCCCGCTACGCGCTCATCACGCCGGACGGCTTTGTGCCGAGTGTCGTGCCCGGTTGGAAAAACGCCGTGGTGGTGGTGAACATTTCGCCGGTGATGGCCGGGCCGCGCTTCACACAATTGCACGTCACGCTCGACAAGGAAGGCACGGGCGAGGGCAACACCGGCCCGAACCAGTATTTCATCTACGTCATCGAAGGCGCGGGCAGCATTCTGCTCACGAACAAAAAGCACCGGCTGGAATCGGGCAGTTACGCCTATCTGCCGCCGGGCACGGACATGCAGTTGAAGAGTGGTGGTGGCGCGATGCGCGTGCTGGTCTTCCAGAAAAAATTTCAGACGCTCAAAGGTGCGCCCGCGCCGGAAGCCATTGTCGGCCACCAGCGCGACGTGAAAGGCCAGCCGTTTCTCGGCAACGACGACGCGCGATTGCAGGTGTTGCTGCCGGACAATCCAGCGTTCGACATGGCGGTGAACATCTTCACCTATCAGCCGGGCGCAACGCTGCCGTTCGTGGAGACGCACATCATGGAGCACGGGTTGCTGATGCTCAAAGGTCAGGGGGTCTATCGGCTGGATGGGGATTATCATCCCGTGAAAGCGGGCGACGTGATCTGGATGGGGTCGTATTGCCCGCAATGGTTCGTGGCGATGGGCAAGACACCCGCGAGCTACATCTATTACAAAGATGTGAACCGCGATCCGATGTGATAAAACATCCGCAGGCCTGTCTGAACATCTGCAAGGCCGGCATGAAGAAATAAATCGCGTGGAAGCGGGTTGAATCTTGCCCGCGAAACGACTCATACACACGCCGCCTTGATTGATTTTGTCCGCACGGCGAATCTGGATTCATCATGCAACCGAGCCGGTTCAACTGGTTGATCGTCTATGACGTGCTGTCCGTTGTGGTCGGCGTCATCTTCGTCTTCTGGGTGCTGCGGCAATGGTTCAAGCGCAGCGAGGACCGGCGGTTGCTTCTTGTCCAGTTGCTGCTGACCACGGTCATCGGCGCGGGACTGGTCGGCATCGTGGTTTTTGTTCGCGGCAGGATGGAGGCGGGCGATCCGGGTGGCGCATTGTTCGGAATGGCCGGCGTGTTCGGCGTGGCGTTCCTGCTGGCGATCATCTGGCGTGAAAGCATCGCCGGCATCATCGCCAGGCCGTTCGAATCACTCTACGACGGCGGCAACCGCCAGATTGACCCGCAGGCGCTCTACTCGATCGCCGAGGCGAAACGCAAACGCGGCCATTACACCGAAGCCGTCGCCGAAATCAGAAGGCAACTTGCGAAATATCCGAAGGATTTTTACGGCCACATGATGCTCGCGGAGATTCACGCTGAGAATCTCAACGACCTTCCGGGCGCGGAACTGATTCTACGCCGGTTTTGCGAGCAGCCCGGTCACGCCATGCGCAACGTGGCCTTCGCGCTCAATTCACTGGCTGACTGGCAGCTCAAATACGCGCTCGACCGTGACGCCGCACGCGCGGAACTGGAACGCATCATCCAGAAATTTCCCGATTCGGAATTTGCGCTCGCAGCAGAGCAGCGTATCGCCCACCTCGCATCGCGGGAACATCTGATCGCTTCGCACGACCGCCCGACGATTCCTTTGCCGCGCGGACTGGCGAACATCGGCTTGATGGACAACACCGCGCAACTGCGCCCCAAGGCCGCCGACCCTGCCGCACAGGCGGCCGAATATGTGAAACACCTTGAAGAATTTCCGCAGGACATCGAAGCGCGCGAAAATCTGGCCGTGATCTACGCCGATCATTACAAGCGGCTGGATCTGGCGGCGGAACAACTGGAGCAGTTGATCGCGTCTCCGAACCAGCGCGCCGTGGCAGTGACGCGATGGTTGAATCTGCTGGCGGACCTGCAGGTGAGGCATGGCACAGGTTACGACGCAGCGCGTCAAACACTGGAGCGCATCACCAGCATGTTTCCCGGTACGCCGTCCGCCGACATGGCGCATAAGCGGATCGGTTTGCTCCGGCTTCAGTTGAAGTCCAACGAAAAGAGCCAGGCCGTGAAGCTTGGCTCCTATGAACAGAATATCGGATTGAAACGCGGCCTACCGGACTAGCTCCAGCGCCACGCGCTTCTCAAGCTCGTGAACCACCTGCAAATCCGTGCCGCCCCATTGTGTGCGCGCTTGCACCGTGACTTCCGTGAGTTTCGGCTCGATGGCTTCCACGCGCACCCAGACAGTGCGTTGATTCACGCGACCTTCGACGACGCGCACGGAGTTGGAATTGTTGAGCAGGGTGGATTCGTTGCTCAACGTGCCGTAGGCGGCAACGGCGCGTTTGGCGGCCTCGAACACCTCGGTCATGGGCCGCTCATAACGCGCAGCCATCTGGTCTTTGACGAAGGGGACTCCGGCACGGGAACGGTTGTCCACCGTGTTGACGCAGCCGGTCATTGAAAGCGCGAGACCGGCGAGAACCGCGAGAAAAATTCCTGTTTTCATGCGGCGGCAATGCAAACCGGATTTCGCCCACGCGTCAAGAAGGGTTTTTGAAATTCACCCCTGCTTCACATGCACCGTCTGCGTCGGGAAGGCGAACTCGATCTTCTCCGCGTCGAAGCGGCGCTTGATCTCCAGGTTCAACTCCTGCATCCCGGCAAAGTATTCGGGGTTCTCCGTGCCTTTCCAGACGTGGACGACAAAGATGTTCGGAGATGAATCCGCGAACTTGTTGAAGCTGATGACCAGTTCACCCGTTTTGGGATGCGCCCGGTAAATCTCTTCCAGGATTTGCGTCGCGCGTTTCACCTTCTCGGGCGTGGTGTCGTACGTGAGACCGATGTTGAATTCGGTGCGGATGCTCGGGCGGCGCGTGATGTTGGTGATGATGGCGTTGCCCATCGTTTTGTTGGGAATGGTGACGAGGTGGCCGTCCGGGTTGCGCACGCGCGTGCTGCGCAGGCCGATGCGCTCCACGTTGCCCTGTACGCCCTCGACTTTCACCACGTCGCCAATGCGGAATGGTTTGTCGAGAAAGATGGAGACTGCGCCGAAAAGATTTGCAACGGTGTCCTGCGCCGCAAGGCCCAATGCAAGTCCGCCGATGGAAAGGCCGGCCAGCAGGCTGGTGACGTGCATGTCAATGTTCTCCGCCGTAAGCAACGCCGCCGCGATGACAACGGCGATCTTCAAGGTCTTGCGGAGAATGGGAAAAATGTTTCCTGCAAAAGC
The DNA here is from genome assembly GCA_964520235.1 of uncultured Bifidobacterium sp. Taxonomy (GTDB): domain Bacteria; phylum Verrucomicrobiota; class Verrucomicrobiia; order Limisphaerales; family JADLHS01; genus JADLHS01. The sequence goes on from CAZFNB010000133.1 coordinate 5,774, forward strand.
CTTGTCCTCTGCGGTCACGAACTTGTCCCGCCACACGCCCAGCAGAACGTCCACCACCTTGAGCACGACGTAGGTGATGGAGCACGCCACCACGATGATCATCACGCGTGAGATGATTTTTTCAGCGCGCGCAGGCCAGTCGAACACACCCAGTCCGATGTGCAGGAAGATCACGAACGCGACGACCTTGACCGGGCCGCGCAACAATTCAATCACGATGTCGTCGTATTTTGTCTCGGTTTTTGAGGCCCAGCGTTTGAGCCAGACACCGACCACCACGTCAACGATCTTTGCGACAACGAAGGCGAGGATGATGTAGATCAGCGCGGCGAGGTATTTCCAGAGCGGCACGCCGAACGGTTTCGTTTCGCGCAGGAACTCGACGTTCGAGAGTGATTTGGTGAGCGCGTTGGTGGTGCCGACGTGCGTGAGCAGAACGTTTGTGGCATTTGTGGCGGCAGGAGCTTTCTCCTGCGCGCTTGCCCACACCGCGAAGAATGCCGTGCCCAGCAGGACCACGAGGCCAAACCGGTACAACCATTGGAATTTCCATCTCATGGCCGTTTGAATTACCACGCGATGACGGCCGGGAACAAGGATTTCCAGCGCACGACACGAGCGGCCTTCAACTGTTTTTGACGAAGAGCTTTCCGGGCAGTTGCCTGATGACGCGCTTCATTTCCAGGCTCAACAATGCCACGCTCGCCGCGGACGCGGGCAGGCCGCTGCGGCGGA
>CAZFNB010000134.1:0-6470 GCA_964520235.1 uncultured Bifidobacterium sp.
TTGAGCGTATCGCGCACGGTTTGCACCAGGCCTGGCAGCAGAAAGAAATTGTTTTGGAAGAATGAGTCGCGCGGCACCTGCCAATCCTCCGGCGGGATGCGCAACACGACCTTGATGCCGCCGCGGGGCGGGGGATTGGCGCGCACACGGGCAATCTCCGCGTTCAAAGCTGGCTCGGCGATTTTACATTCCTTCACATCCTCGACCAGCCCGCAATCCCAGCGCACGAAACCGATGTTTAATTTTTGCTCGGGCTTGTTCCATTGACTGCGAATCATGATGCGGTTGCGGTAACCGTAAGGTTGGGGGCAGGCCACCACAGGCGCGACCAGTTCTGGAGCGATGTTCCCAAGGCGTTGCATCAAATCCGCGATCTGCTTGTGCTTCGTGCGAAGCTGCGAGGCGTAGGCCATGTGCTGGTACTGGCACCCGCCGCACGTGCCGAAGTGGGCGCACTGCGGTTCAGCGCGTTCAGGTGATGACGAAATCATCCGAACCAGGCGTCCTCGCGCGAAGTTTTTTTTCAACTCCACGATCTCCACCTCGACCTCCTCGCCAACCAGGACAAATGGAACGAACACCACGAGTTCCTGCAAGCGCCCGACGCCTTCTCCGCCAAACGCCACATCCTGCACGGTGAGGGTGCAACGTTGGCCGATGTTGAGCGGCGGCCCGGAGGCTTGTTCGACAATCATTGGCCCGAGGTTAATTGAAACCCGGACGGGGATGAAGTCATAACCGTGCGTCGGATCAATGACGCGGGATCAGGGAGTTGTAGTAGAGATAAATCATTCCCGCAGCCGTGGCCGCCGTGAATAATCCGACCAGCATCGTAATCATGATGGTCTGATTGCGTCTGGCGCGTGCGTAGCGATCGAGGTTGGTGAATGAGAATCTGGGAAGAATTGTCATGATGTGTTCTTTCAAGGTCAGAAGCGCTTCCGAAATTTTTGAAGAGCCGCAAAACCACCCAATCCCATCATCAGGATCGCCGTTGCGGAAGGTTCGGGTACCATGATCGGCGCGGCGTTGACGACCAGCTTGTCGAAGAACCCGTAGCTGCTCATGCAATTGTCGCCGTCGGTGGTCATGCCAAGGCGGATCGTGTAAATGCCATCCTCAAGTGCCGACCAGTCCCATCCGGTCCAGGCGGTCACATCGCGGTAGGCGACGGAATTCCGGTCGTGTTCGCCGATGCCGCCGGAGAATTCCCGCCAGGGTGTGGCGATCACGCAACCCGAGGCGTCGAGAATTTTCACCCACGCGGAATCTTGTGATGTGTAGTCGCCGTTGTAAAAGGAGGCCAGACCGGAAATGCTGTCGCCCGCGCGCAATGAAAATTCCTGGCTGAGCGTGATGTTGTATTTCTGATTGCCGCGAAAGTGGCCATCGCTTAACGAGCCAAGCGCGGCAAAGAAACTTCCCTCCTGCGGCTGGCGATCCGGCATTCCCGTCCCTGTGCTCCAGGTCGAAAGCACGCCTGCCGTCCCTGCGTTTCTGTAGCGCGGTTGAAACTGGGAGATGCCGCGCGGCATTTCAAGATTCCAGCCGTTGAAATTGCCGGCCTCGAATCCACCGTTGACCAGCGTCGCGGCCAAAGACGACAGCGAAAACAATCCGCTGGCGATGATCATTCCCAGTTTCTGAATTGCCCTACGTTCCATTGCGGATTACTTCACACGTAATGAGGGCTGATTCCAGTGGCGTGAAACCCGATTGAGCACCCGGGAAAACGCCGGGTTGCGACTCGGGTCTGTTCGCGACGCGGAGAAGATTTGTTGAAACGACAGGGAGGATTGGTGCCAGAGGCAGGAATTGAACCTGCGACCAAAGGCTTATGAGTCCTCTGCTCTACCCCTGAGCTACTCTGGCAACCGGCCCAATATCATTTGCAGAGGAATTCGCTGTGTCAAACCGAATGATTTGTCATTTCGGTTCAACTGTGACCACAAGCGCAGGCGCGGGCGTGTTTGTTGAAGGCTGAAGTGCGTTGGCGCCCGGATTTGTCATCCCGCCGGTCTGTTTTTCAAGACGATGCGTCTGTCGCTCATCCAACAACCGCACTTCGCGTCCGAGATCGTTCAGTGCGCGAAGATTCGCGGCCACCAGCAGGAGCACGATGGAAATGATCGCCAGCACAACGACAATCGCCACGCCGCGTTCACCGTGTCTGGTTTGATGCCGGTTGAATTTCATTTTGCCCTCCCGGTTTGGGGCGCGGCCAGAAAGGTGAAGAGCGGCCTCACGCGCACCGGTCGTTTTGAGCGCGGCTTCATTTCCAATTCCCAGCGCCAGATCGTGACGCCTGCGCGGTCCTCCGATTGCATCGTTGAAGCGTTCACGCTTGGCAGCAGACAGGCCCAGCCGTTCTCACCGACGCGACGAAAAACACCGTTCGTCGTGAATTGATATGCCACGTCACCGCGGGCCGTGGGCATGACGATGACCTGTCCATCGTCGTTCATTTCAAACCGGATCGGCTGGTTTGCTGCGCGCACGTCTGCGCGCCAGCGTTCCCCGGCCTGCAACGCACGAGCGACGTCCTCCGTGTTGCGCCGCAGGATCATCGAGCTTTCGGTGCTGCGATGCAACGTGATGTAAGCCACGCCAAGCAATGCCAGCAACACGACCGAATACACCATGCAATCAATCAACATGAACGCCTGCCGCCGCCGTATGCGTGTCTTTATGAGCTTCATTTGAGCAACACCTCCCGCGTCACCGGCCCGCCGTGATCCTTCACGGAAGGCTTCCATTCCAGGCGCAACGAGTTCGTTGATACGGTCAGCAAAAATTTCCCCGGCGGGAGATTTGTCGCTGCGTTCGCGTGGACGGAAAATTCCCGTGTGCCTGTTTCAAGCGGGCGCGGTCTCGCGGCCAGCAGCGCTTCCATTTCGCCGTCCACGATCTCCATCGCCACCGCGCGGAGATAATACGCCTTTGCCGTCCTGCGTTCGGACACCAGCGAATACGCCAGCGGCAGCAGCGCCGCCGTGAGCAACGCGATCGCCACGAGCAGTTCCGTCATCAGTGCGCCGCGCCGCCTTGCGTTCGGATTTGAAACCGGGATCACCATAACGCCACCTCGTTGAGCAGTTCGATGAGTGCGATGAAAATGGCGATGACAAACACGGCCACGGCCACGCCGTTGAACAGCACAAGCGCCGATGTCGCCACGTGTGCTGCGGCCTGTTCCTGTTGAAACGCCTTTGCATCGAGCGTTTCATGCCAGCCGGTCAGCGCACGGATGAAACCGCCCGGGCCGTGCAACGCATTGCGCAGCCGCCATTGCAGTTCGCCCGCGTCATCCATCACACGCAACGCCTCGGTCAATCTCATCCCGCTTGCAAGTTCCGCGCAGACCTTGCGCCCGCGCCGGATGACAGACCGGTTCGCCGTGGATTCAGCCGCGAGCGACACGGCTTCAGGCTCGCGCAATCCCGCGTCCAGCAGCAACGAGAGCATCGTCGAGAAATCGCGATGCAGACGTTTGCGCTTCCATGGCAGACGGTAGATCAGCGAATCGGGGAATTGCATGAGCGGGATTTCGAGCCAGCCTCGTGCGGGCGGGGCGACAGCGTGCGTGAGCATCTTCAACAACCCCCGCAGTCGCGGCCCGCCGAGATAAGTGATCGTGACGAGCCAGCCCGTGGCCAGGAACGTGATCTGCACGGCGATGAAGACCGGATAATTGGAGAAGACCGTTTGCGTAAAAGCCGGCAGCGGCCCGTTGCTCATGCCCGCGAAAACCTCCTTGTACTTTGGAAGAACGAAGACCCCGAGCATCACAGGCACGGCGATCATGAAAGGTGTCACGCAGAAAAAGAGCAGCACGAGATAATTGAGCGCGCTGCGGACCTGCGAAATGCCGTCCCGCAGCAACTGACGGCACGCGGGCAAAACTTTCCGCAGATCGCCGATTTGCAGGCCCGCCTTGAGCATTGCCCGTAATTGTGGTGTGAGCAGCCGTGTGGATTGATCCAGCGCGTCCGCGAACGACATGCCGCTGCGCAATCTCATGCCGAGTCGCAGCAAAGGTCCTCCCAGCGATTTGTCCGTCGTGTCCGCCGCTTCGATCACCACGGCCTCGGCGGTTTTGCCGTTGGCAAGGCCGGTTTCCAGCAGATCCAGAAACAACCGCGCGCGTTCGTTGCGGCGCATCGGCAGCGTGAGCAGATAGTAGAACACCCAGAGAATCCCCAGCAGAAGCGGCAGACACACCACCGCGTAAAACATCAGCAATCCCAGAAACCCCAGCACGGCCGTGAGCGGGCTTTCTTGAAATAGATCCTGAAACGTTTTCATGTTGGAGTTCAGTCGCCGCCAAAACTGCCGAGCATGTTCATCAGCCAGACCATGCTTCTCATCATCGGGACGAGCTGCCAGAAGATCATCTGGCCGAGCAGCAGGATCGAGATCGGCAGTGCTCCGTAGAGCATCATTTCGATCCGGTACGATGCCCGTGACTGATAGATTTCCGACGCCTTTTGAAATCCAGCCGCCGCATCCTCGCCGCTGGATTTGACGAGCCACAGGAAAAGCGGCGGGAACGGTTTCTCCAGCTTCCATTGCGAAGGCTTGCCGCGTCCTTCCTCGATTTCTTTCCGCCACCGCGACAACGCGGGCGACGCGGGTGTGCCGGCTTCCATCGCTTCGGCGAGCTTCAATGCCTCGGCAAGCGTTGTTCCGTTCTTCAACATCAGTGAGATCGCCGAGGCGATCTGCGCGAGGCTCGCTTCGCGGAATCCCGGCACCCGCCAGCGCAATTTTGATCGGCACCCGGGAAGGATGACGGACACGAACAACGCCAGGGCCATCAGCCCGAGTATCGCCGGCGGTATCCACATCGTCGCCGTCAGCAAAAACGGACGCCAGGTGAGCCCTGCGTAATCCCTGTAGTTGAACAGATCCGGAAGGAAACGGTTGAAGATGATGGAAAGCAAAAGTGTCAGGCCGAGTGAAACCACGATGACGATGAACGGGTACACCATCAATCCCTTGAGCCGCGTCCAGAGCGTGTTCGCGCGCAGGTAATGGTCGGCGATCATCGTGAGCGTGCCGGGCAGATCGTTGTTCTTGGCGCCCAAAGCCAGCATCCGCACGTAAAAGCCGGGCAGGGCGCGCTTCTCCACCGCGTCCTTGAGCGGCGTGCCGCGGGCGAGGTCGGATTCAAGCTGCAGCAGCTCGTCCCGCAGCGGCCCGGATTTCATGTCGCGGCAAAGCTCTCTCAGCGCGCCTTCGAGCGGGATGCCGTCGCGCAACATCGCAGCGAGCTGCTGGTTGAAAAAGGCAAATGCTTCGTGATTCATGGTCGTCTCTTCTCTGCTGGTTCGACAAGACCCGTGCGGATTGCTCACGCAATATGTTTCCCGTCGTCAGCGGGTGAATCCCAGGATGCGGTTGATCTCCGCCTCGTCCGTCAGGCGGCTGTTCACCGATGTTGTCGCGCTGTCGGCAAGCGATGGGCGGGTGTGCAAAACCTCCAGATCGCGCGCGGCCACGGAGCGTCGTGCCGGTTCGCTCAGGCGCAGCCATTCCACCAGCGCCAGGCGGCCGCGATAACCCGTGTCGAGACAGGCGGCGCAGCCGTTGCCGTGGCAATCGCCGCAAAGTTTTCGCGCCAGCCGCTGGTTCAACACCAGTTCCACCGATGACGCCACCGCTGAATGATCCTTGCACAACACCAGCAACCGCTCGAACACGCCCTTGCACGACCCGGCATGAAGCGTCGAGATGACAAGATGCCCCGTCAGCGCCGCGCGCACCGCGATGTTCGCCGTCTCCTCGTCGCGGATCTCGCCGATGACGAGCACCTGCGGATCCTGGCGGAGCAGATGCCGCGCGGCCTTCGCGAAATCCAGCCCGCGCGGCTCATTGATTTCCGTCTGCATGATGCCCGGCAAGATTTGTTCCACGGGGTCCTCAACGGTGATGATCTGCCGCCCGCCGGGTTCGGCGAGATGACGCAGACAGGCGTAGATCGTCGTCGTCTTGCCGCTGCCCGCCGGGCCGGTGAGCAGCAACAGTCCGCTCGTCCGGCCGAGAAAGTTTTCCAGTTCCACCCGCGCTGCTTCCGGCAATTCCAGTTCGCGCAGCGACTTGACGGCGGAGGAATTGAAAAGCCGGAGCACGATCTTCTCGCCGGTCACGGTCGGATATGTCGCCACGCGGATGTCGTTCTGCGCGCCGACATCCTGCCGGTCAATGCGTCCGTCCTGCGGCAGCGATTCCTGGTAGGTCTTGAGCTTCGCGAGAAATTTGATTCGGCCACAGACGCGCTCGGCCAGTCCGTCGGGCAGTTCCGTGGCAGGCGTGATGACGCCGTCGAGCCGGAATGCGATCTCGGCGGTCTGCCCGCGCATCTGCAGGTGGATGTCGCTTGCCCCGGCGCGTTCAGCCTGCTGGATCAATCGCTCCAGAACCTCCGGCGCTTCGGATCCGGTGTGACCGTTCGATTCCTGTCTGATGGC
>CAZFNB010000135.1:0-6441 GCA_964520235.1 uncultured Bifidobacterium sp.
CGGCTGGGGTTCGCTCTGGCAATGGCTGGTGATGGCCGCAGGCAGCGCGGTGGCGACACCTTTGTTTTTTGTTTTGTTCGGCTGGTTCAACCAGTTGTTCGGTTACCGGCCCGTGACGGAAACCAGTTTCCGGCCCGACCGCGAAATCCGCCGGGGGCGCAACTGACATGCTCGTATTCGACCAACTGCGAAAGAACGATCCGCAACTTCAGTTGCTGACGTTGCTGGTGTGCGTCGGATTGATCACGCTGCTCGCGGGGTTGTGGTGGGTGCAGGTGGTCAACGCGCGGCAATATCAGGAAAGCCTGGAGACGCAATCCTACCGCACCGTCCGCATCCCGCCGTTGCGCGGAAAAATAATGGATGCCGGCGGTGAGGTGCTGGCCGAAAGCCGCGCGACTTACGAAGCGTGCCTGTATTTCGAGGAATTGCGGAAACAATTCGACACCGCCTACGCACAGGAAGTCTCACGCGTCCGCAAGCTTCGTCAACAGCAGATGCAGGCGCGCGAGAAACAACTCGCGCGCAGGCTCACCAAGGAGGAACTCCGCGCCTACGTCATCACTCTCGGCCAGAAGACGATGATCCGCACGAACGCGGCGTTCTCCGTCACGAGCAACATCGTGGCGCAGATCGGCGCGCGGATGCAGATGCCGCTGTCGTTGAATCCGACGAACTTCTTCCGCCACTACAACACGCGGCTCGCGTTGCCGTTTCCCGTCTTGCAAAACCTGACGCCGGAACAGATCGGTCGCTTTGAAGAAACCTGCGGGGACATCCAGGGTGCCGAACTGGTGCTTCAAGCCACGCGTGCCTATCCATTCAAAACCGCTGCGTCGCATCTCGTCGGTTACGTCGTCTATGATGACAAATCGGTCGAGGGGGAGGATGCCTATTATTACTACCCGTTAAAAGTTCATCGCGGCGTGGTCGGAGTCGAAGGTGGGAAGGATCTCGAACTTCGCGGCAAGGCCGGCACGAAGTCCGTGCTCATCAACAACCGCGGCTTCCGCCAGGGCGAAACCGTTTGGGCCGCAGCCGAGGCGGGGCGCAACGTGGTGCTGACGATTGACATGAAATTGCAGGCGACATGCGAGCAGGCTTTGCGTGGTCACGTCGGCTCGGATGCGCAGGGTGCGGTGGTGGTGATGGATGTGAACACGGGCGATGTGCTGTCGCTGGTTTCGTTGCCCGCTTCGGACCCGAATTACTTCATCAAGGGATTTCCCGTGGATGAACTTTCGCGATGGAAGGACGAGGAACTCGGGCTGCAAAAGAACCGCGCCACACGCGAGATTTATCAACCCGGCTCGATTTTCAAAACCATCGTCGCGCTCGCGTGCCTGGAGCGTGGGTTGAATCCAAACGAAGAATACACCGTCGAGCCGAACCCGCGGGATCCGGCGCATGGCATCATCAACGTCGGTCGCGATTCGTTCAAGGACACCGTATCGCCTGGAAAATACAATCTGCGTCGTGCCATTGCCCGGTCGAGCAACGCCTATTTCATTCACTACGGCCTTCGTTATGGCATCGAGCACGTCGTCGAACTGGGGCGTCGCCTGCATCTCGGTGAGCGTTGCCAGCTTCCGACGATGCAGGACACAGACGGCAAATTTCCCAGCGTGCGACAGCTTGGTTCCGGCTGGTTTGATGGTGATTCCGCGAACATCTGCATCGGACAGGGCAGGATGGCGGTGACACCGATGCAGATGACGGTGATGACGGCGGCGCTGGCCAATGGCGGAAAGGTTTTATGGCCGCGATTGATCGCGCGTTACGAGCCGCAAGACCCGGCCTCGACCGAGCCTGTGGAAGTCACACCGTCCGGTCGCGTGCGCGATGAACTCGGTGTGAAGCAACAAAGTTTGATGACGTTGCGCAGTGCGATGCTTGCCGAGACTGAAGATCCGGAAGGCACGGGTTACCCGGCGTTCAGCGCCTACTATCGGGCGGGTGGCAGATTGCGCGTGTGCGGAAAGACCGGCACGGCACAGGTGAAGGACGAGCGCGGGCGGCTGGTGGATTACATCACCTGGTTTGCGTCGTTCGCGCCGTACGAGCAACCGCGCTACGCGGTGGTGGTGATGGTCGAGAGCGGTACGTCCGGAGGCGGCACTTGTGCTCCGGTGGCCCGGGAAATTTACAAGGCGCTCGAGCCAATGGTTCAACGCCCGCAACCCGTCACTTCGAATCAGGCTGCGGATTCCGGAGTCAGGGTCGTTGCGCGTGCGCCGGATTCCGGCTCAAGGAACAACTGAATGTTTGACGAAACGCTAAACGAACGTCAGGGCCGGCTCGACAAGCTGCAAATCGCGGGCTTGATCGGGTTGATGGTTGTTGGCGCGTTGTTCGTGTATAGCGCCACGATGGTCAACGAGTCCGCGCGGCTCGCTCCCTTGTTCAAACAGGCGTGGATGCGCCAGATCGTCTGGTACGGCATCGGCATCGGCGCGGCCACGGCGGTCTGTTTCGTGAGCTATCACACGCTCGCAAGCTGGGCGATGATCGGTTACTGGGGTTCGATGCTGACGCTCGTGGCGGTGTTGATTCCCGGCATCGGCACGTCGCATGGCTGGGGCGCATTGCGATGGATTGATGTCGGACCGTTTCAATTTCAACCGTCGGAGTTTGCAAAACTGGCGATGATTCTCGCGCTCGGAAGATTTCTCAGCAGGCCGGCCGAGGAGTTGAGGATGCCGGTGAATTTCTGGAAAGCCATCGCGATGATGGCGCTGCCGTTTGTTTTGATCTTCAAGGAGCCCGATCTCGGTTCGGCGCTGGTGCTGGTGCCGACGGCGTTTGCGATGATGTTTGTGGCCGGAATTCCACGCCGTTATCTGCTGCGGTTGGTGGGCATTGTCGGTGTGCTGGCGGCGCTGGTGTTGGTGGACGTGCTGTTCGCGCCGCCGGGCTGGTGGAAGATCAAGCTGGAGGATTATCAACGCCACCGGCTGCTGGTTTTCTTCGGAGTGGATTTCGCGCCGGCAAACGCATCGCCGCACGAAAAGGCGCGGTTGAGCAAGGTGCAATCGGACAAGTCGTATCAGGTGCGGCAGGCGTTGATCTCGGTGGGTTCGGGTGGTTTTTGGGGCAAGGGCTGGCATGAAGGCAGCCAGACTGCGTTGAGTTTTTTGCCGTCGGGTGCGGCACACAACGATTTCATTTTCTCCGTGATCGCCGAGGAGAAAGGATTCGTAGGCAGCGTGATTGTGATCACGCTTTACGGGGTGGTTCTCTTCACTGGATTGAGAATCGCCGGCCAGGCGCGCGACCGCCTGGGAAAACTGCTGGCTGTGGGGGTTGTCACGCTCCTGTTCAGCCATGTATTCATCAACATCGGCATGAACATTCGTCTCATGCCTGTGACGGGCATTCCACTGCCGCTGTTGTCTTACGGCGGGTCTTCAGTGCTCTGCTCGTTGATCGCCATAGGCATGCTTCAGAACGTACACATCTATCGAAAGGGATATTAAGTTATGAGCGACAGAAATTTTGGCCGCAGACGACGCGGCATGAGGTTCAAGCCTTCGGGCGGCCTCGGTCATAATCCGCAAAAGACCGACAAGGAGGCCAATCAGGCGCGACAGGATGTCGTCAGTGAAAGCGGCGGGCAGGATCGCGTCTTCGAGCGCCGCCACCAGGGAGAGATCGAACGCGCGGAAAACATCGCCGCCGGCGTGACCCCAGAGGCCGCCGCGCAGGAAGCCGCACTGGCAGATGAAAAGGGCGCTTTCCGCGAGCCGGATCTGCAAAAGCCTGAAGTCGTCCAGGAGGAAAAGGAATTCCAACCCGTCACGGTGAAGGAACAGCCCAAGGGCATCATCGAGTCCATCACCAATGCCGCTGTCACCCTCGTCAAAAAGGTCCAGCGTTTCATCCGGCCGGTGAAGAAGATTCACAAGGAGGTGATCATCAACGCTGAGACGCTCGAAACACGCGTGGCCGTGAGCGAGGACGGCAAACTCGAAGAGTTCAACATCGAACGCACCACCGAAGAGCGGCTCGTCGGCAGCATTTTCAAGGGCAAGGTTCGCAACCTGGAGGATGGCTTGAAGGCGGCGTTCGTGGACATCGGCTTCGAGAAGAACGCGTTCCTGCACTATTGGGACATTGTTCCAAATCAGTTCGACAGCGGCGTGGAGATCGTCGAGCGCGGCGGCAAGCAGCGTCGCGACAAACCGAAGATCACGCAGAAGGACATCCCGCGCGTTTACCCGCCCGGCTCGGAAATCATCGTGCAGGTCACGAAAGGCCCCATCGGTACCAAGGGCCCGCGCGTCACGACGAACATCGTGTTGCCTGGGCGTTATCTCGTGTTGCTGCCGAACTCGGACCAATCCGGCATTTCGCGCAAGATCGAGAACCAGCAGGAACGTCAGCGGTTGAAAAAGATTCTCCGCGAGCTTTCCATCCCTGACGGCATGGGTGTCATCATGCGCACGGCGGGCGAAGGCCAGCAAACGCGCTATTTCGTGCGCGACCTCGCGTTGCTCCTCGAAGAATGGAACAGCGTGCAGGAAAAGATGCGCAAACAGCCGATGGCAACGTGCGTGTTCCAGGAGCCTGACCTGATCGAGCGTACTGTTCGTGACTTCCTCACCGAGGACGTGGAGCGGATTGTTGTGGATCACCCCAAGGCTTACGACCGGATGCGTGACATGATCTCAAAAATCTCGAAGCGTTCCGCCGCCAAGATCAAGCTCTACAACGAGGCGCAGCCGATCTTCGACCGGTTCAACATCAGCAAACAACTCGAGAACGCCTTCTCCCGGCAGGTGCATCTCAAGAGCGGCGGCTACATCGTGGTGGACGAAACCGAGGCGCTCGTGGCAATTGACGTGAACACGGGCCGCCACAAGGGCAGCAAGGATCAGGAATCCACGATCCTCAAGGTCAACCTGGAGGCCGCCGACGAAATCTGCCGCCAGTTGCGCCTTCGCAACATGGGCGGATTGATCGTCCTCGACTTCATTGACATGAAATCGCGGCGCGATCAGCAGAGCGTTTATTCGCGCATGAAAGAAGGTCTGCGGCGGGACAAGGCCAAGACCCACATCCTGCCCATCTCGCAACTCGGCCTCATGGAAATGACACGCCAGCGCCACACTGAAAGCGTGCGTTCGGCGGTGTATGACGACTGCCCGTATTGCAAGGGCCGCGGCAAGGTGAAGAGTTCCATCACCATGAGCGTCGAGATCCAGCGCAAGCTCCAGGAGATTCTCAAGAAACGTCCACGCGACGAATCGGACTTCCAGTTGCGCATCGTTGTTCATCCGACTGTGATGGATCGTCTGCGAACCGAGGACGAGAAGTTGTTGATCGAACTGGAGAAGAAATTCTTCGGCAAGCTCTCGTTCCGGGCCGACACCGGGATGCATGCCGAGCAGTTCAAGATTCAGAACGTCTCAACGAACGAGGAGCTTGCCAGCGTCGGTTCCTGATTTTGAATGCTGTCAACCGGCCCGCTTCTGACAGGGAGCGGGCCGGTTTGTTTGTCCGCACGGAGCTTCAACCTTTTTCGTGGCGCGGGTTGCGGCTCGCGTTACACTGGCGGCATGATGAACCCACGCCAACGCACGGTGTTGCGGGCTGCGATCGCCCTGGTCATCGTCTGGGTGCTGGCCATCACAGGCTGGACGATTTCAAAAAATCTCAAGGTCACGGCGGAAAAGGTTCGCGCTTATGTTCAATCCGTGGATTTGAGCAAACTCTCCGGCGATGCCCGCGCCCGCGCGATCCAAAAACTTACGGACATGCTCAACAAACTTTCCCCGGAGGAACGGCGTCAGATGCGCCTCGGTCGCGCAGCGGAATCGTGGTTCAATCAGATGACCGAGGAGGAGAAGGGGCAATTCATCGAGGCGACGATGCCCACGGGTTTCAAGCAGATGATCACCGCGTTCGAGGAATTGTCCGAGGACAAGCGGCGTCGCGCGGTGGATGACGCGTTGAAACAGTTGCGACAGGCGCAGTCGCACATGGCGGCGGGGGAGATGCCGCGTTCCGGCGGAACGAACGCGCCGGTGCTCAGTCCGGAACTTGAAGCCAAGGTTCGCGCCATCGGCTTGAAATCTTTTTACAGTCAAAGCTCGGCACAGACGAAGGCTGAACTCGCGCCGGTGCTGGAAGAATTGCAGCGTGCGATGGAATCGGGCCGGATGATGCGCGGAAGATGATTGCCCGGTTCAAAACTCAAGGTTCGCGATTCTTCGCAGGCACATCGGAGCGATGTTTCACGTTGATTGAACTGCTCGTTGTCATCGCCATCATCGCCATCCTTGCGGCGTTATTGTTTCCGGCGTTCGGCAAGGCGAAGGAATCGGGCCGGGCGACCGCCTGCATTGGCAACCTGCGGCAGATCGGCATCGCGTTGCAGGTGTATGTGGACGCGAACAACAACCGGATGCCTGTGATGCGGGACGCGCCGGTCGTGACGGG
>CAZFNB010000136.1:0-6437 GCA_964520235.1 uncultured Bifidobacterium sp.
GCGGTGGATTCATCCGAGTGAACGTTCATAGCGGTGCGACGCTCACCGACCAGGGCATCATCGAGGGCGATGCGTTCAACACGGTGCGCTATCGTTCGCGGGTATGCCCGCGCGCGGAGATTTTCGCAGACGTTCACGTCAAGCACGCCGTGCCGTTGGGTGACTGGTCGTTGGAGGACGCGGCGCACGACACTGCGGAACGCGGGCTGGCGGATGCGTTGATCGTTTCAGGCGTCGGCACGGGTCGCGCGGCGGACATGGACGATGTGGAACGCGTTCGCACGGCCTGCCCGGGTGCGAAGCTGTTGCTGGGCAGCGGCGTCAGTGTCGCCAACGTGCGCGACTATCTGCGGTTTGCGGATGGAGTGATCGTGGGCAGTTCACTCAAACGCGCCGGTAAACTGGCGAATCCCGTTGATGCCGGACGGGTCGCTGCGCTTGTGCGGGCGATGGCAGTCCGTTAATTCCATTGCGTCGCACGGGGCGAAGTCATAACCTCTGACCATTGGTCGGTTCGAGGACTCCGAAATTGAACGTGCTCCCACGCGCGTATGAAAACGAAAAAAACTTCCGCAACATCCAAGGCAAAATCATCGGCTGCAAAACCAGCCGCCAAACCCAAAGCCGGCTCAGTTCCAAAATCCACCTCCAAACTCAAGGCTGCGGCCAGATCCGCCATCGAGAAAATCCGTTCCGTCGTCCGCAAGAAACCGGCTCCATCCAAATCACGTCCAAAAGTGTCGGTGGAAATCCCGCCCATACTTTTCGAGGGAGATCAGCCTGCCGCGCCCTCGGTGAGCGGGCCGGGGGAAAAGTTCGCGCTCGGACCGACATCGCCCGCGCGCCATTTCGCGGAGGCGACGGAGCTTCCGTCGTCCTACGGTACGGGAAAACTTTTCATCGCTGCGCGTGATCCGCACTGGCTTTACGCACATTGGGATTTCAACCCCGAACAGCAGCGCAAGCACAACGCGAAGTCCATTGATCGTCACCTGATTTTGCGCATCTACGCGGACAAGCCGGAGGGCAAACCGGTTTCCGAGGTTCACGTCCATCCCGAATCGAACCATTGGTTCGTGCATGTCGAGCGCGCAGGCACACGCTATGCGGCGGAGATCGGCTACTACGCAACAGGTCGTCGTTGGACGAGTCTTGCGGTTTCTGGTGCGACGCTCACGCCACCAGACAGCGCGTCGGGCGATACATCGTTCGCCACTGCGACGATTCCTGTCGAGGTGCCGTTCAAGAGACTGCTCGCGCTGGTGAAGGAAGCCGCGCGTGCCAATGCTCCGCTGGCTGAAGCCATCGAGGAACTGCGCGCCGCTGGACATCCGGGATTGCCTGCAAAAATCAACCGTGTCGCCGAATGGACGCCCGCACAGGAGCGCGCGCTGGCTGAGATCATCGCCGTGGACCAGTTGCGCCGCGTGTGGATGGGTTCTCTGGAAATCACCGAACTGATTCGCGGACAGCTTGAACGTGAACTTGCCAGCATCGGTGTCACCGCCTTCAGTCTGCCGTCCTCGCTCGAACTCGTCAGCAGCGCGGTGACGAGTCCGTCCGGTGGTCCGCCTCCGGGCGAAAAAGGTTTCTGGTTCAACGTCAACGCCGAATTGATCATCTACGGTGCGACCGAACCCGATGCGACCGTGACGATTGGCGGTCGCCGCATCAAACTGCGCGCTGACGGCTCGTTCAGCTATCGTTTCTCGTTGCCGGATGGAAAATATGATTTGCCCGTGGTGGCTGTCTCCGCCGACGGAACAGACGGGCGCGCGGCGGATTTGAAATTCTCCCGCGCCACGGAAATCCTTGGTGACGTGGGCGTGCATCCGCAGGACCCGTCCTTGAAACCACCGACACCCGACAATGTCTGAGCGCGCTCATTCCCTTCTTAATCTTAATCGTGATCTTAATCTTGCTCCGCCCGCGACTTTGAACGGAAAGATTAAGATTAAGACGAAGATCAAGATTAAGACCAAATGAAGGGCTACGTTTCCATCATCCTGCACGCGCATCTGCCGTTCGTGCGCCATCCGGAGCACGATAGATTCCTCGAGGAGGCGTGGCTTTTCGAGGCCATCACTGAAACCTACCTGCCGCTCATACAGATTTTTCGCGGCTGGAAACATCACAACCTCTCCGCGCAGATCACGCTCACGCTGTCACCGACACTTTGCGCGATGCTGCGCGATCCGCTGTTGCAGGAACGTTATGCGCGGCATCTCGACAGTCTCGTCGAACTGGCGGACAAGGAGATCCATCGCACACACTGGGATCGGGCGTTCCACGATCTCGCGTGGATGTATCATCACCGGCTGTCTGATTTGCGGGAAACGTACCGCTCGTGCGGGCGCGATCTTATCGGCGAATTCCGCAAACTCCAAAACGCCGGCCTGCTGGAAATCATCACCACCGGCGCCACGCACGGGTTTCTCCCGTTGCTTGCCAATCACCCGCCGTCCGTCCGCGCGCAAATCCTCGTCGCGCGGGATTACTACCGCGACTGTTTCGGCTGCGACCCCCGCGGCATCTGGCTGCCGGAATGCGCCTACTTCGAGGGGTTGGAAAACTTTTTACAGGAGGCGAACATCCGCTGGTTCATCGTGGACGCGCACGGCGTGTTGCACGGCAGGCCGCGCCCGCGTTATGGCGTGTTCGCGCCCGTGTTTACGCCCAACGGCGTCGCTGCGTTCGGGCGCGACCTCGAATCCTCGCGTCAGGTCTGGAGCCGGCACGAAGGTTATCCCGGCGACGCGCGGTATCGCGATTTCTACCGCGACATCGGCTTCGACCTGGATTTCGATTACGTGAAACCGCACCTGCCGTCGCCAGAGCATCGCGGGTTCACGGGTTTGAAGTATTACCGCATCACCGGCCAGGTGCGGGACAAGGAAGTTTATCATCGCGACTCGGCGTTGCACGCGGCGGGCGAACACGCGGCGCATTTCATGAACCAGCGCGTGGCGCAGATCGAGAAACTCAGCGGCATCATGGATCGTCCGCCATTGATTCTCTCGCCCTACGACGCGGAATTGTTCGGGCACTGGTGGTATGAAGGCCCGGAGTTTCTCGATTACTTTGTGCGCAAGACGTGTCACGACCAGCAGACGTTCGAGTTGATCACGCCGGAGGAATATCTGCGCCGCCATCCCACGAACCAGATCGTCGCGCCGAGTCCGTCAAGCTGGGGCGAGGAAGGTTACGGTCGCGTGTGGCTCAACGACAAGAACCAGTGGATTTATCCGCACCTGCAGGTCGCGCAGGAACGTATGAGCGCGCTGGTGAAACGCCATCCGCAGCCGAACGCGCTCCGCGAACGCGCTCTCAAGCAGGCCGCGCGCGAACTGCTCCTCGCGCAATCCAGCGACTGGCCCTTCATGCTGCACACCGGCACGAGTCCCGAATACGCGCGCCAGCGTGTGAAGGATCATCTGCTGCGCTTCATCGCGTTGCACGAGCAACTCACCAGCACGCGCGTCGCCGAGAAATGGCTGCAAGACGTCGAAAGCCGCGACAATCTGTTTCCTGAGATCAACTTCAGATACTGGGCGTGAATTGGAAGCGCCGGTCTTTGACCTGGCTCGTTACGCCAGGGCGACGCGTAACTATACAAAGTGCGCGAGACTTGGCTTTTCCATCTCATTAGCACCCGGCTTCAGCCGGGTGTTCGCGGCGACAAAGCAAGATGAGCCGCTTCAGCGGCTTCTTGATGGGCGGACAAAGCTGTTGAAACAGCTTTGTCGTTCTCCTTCAACTCACACCGGGCTAAAGCCCGGTGCTAATGAGAGGCTGCATGCGTCAGCCCGGTTACGCGAGTGTCAGAAACGCGCCGGATCAGGAGTCGGCGCTCCGTTGGCGATCCGCTCCACCTCTCAACACTTGAAATTCACCCCCGCCTTGTCGAGACGCGCGATGAGTTTCCGGTTCACGGCGTCGCTGTACCAATCCGCGATGCTCATGGCGACGGATTCGCTGACGCCTGTGGACGCAGCGATGCGTTCCTTGCCTGCGGCGAAAAGATTGTCCAGCGACGAAAAGTTTTTGCACAACACCTGCGCTTCGGTCGTGCCGACGCCGGGAATGCCAAGACCGAACAACACCCGCCACGCTTCGCGCGATTTGCTTGCATGGATTGCATCGAAGAATTTGCCGGTGCGTGTTTCATCCATCCCATCCAAGGCCATGACTTCGGTGAACTTGAGCCGGTAAAATTCCGCCGCGTCATGCACCAGGCCGCGTTCGACGAACTGCCGTGCCATTGTTGTATCACAGATATCCATCCCCTCGGGCGACGCCCAAAGCGTGACGCGTTTCAAAATCTGTGGCGGACAATCGGGATTCGGGCAATGCCAGTCGTCCGGCTGGTGTGGCGAGACTACTGGCGAGCCGCCTTGCCCTGCGCTCAAAGGCTCGCGAGGACGCTCGCCCCACCCGTCGGCATCGCGCGCCAGTTGCGAACCGCAATCGGGGCACTTTCCCGACGCGTGCAATTCCACGGGTGAAGCGACCTGTCGGGCGAAAAGCTTGCTGAGAGACTTGATCATGATTCGCCCAACATTTTCCGAAACTCAGTTTCATCCAGAATCTTCACGCCCAATTCCTGCGCCTTGGTGAGTTTTGAACCCGCTTCCGCCCCCGCGAGAACGAAATCCGTCTTTTTGCTCACGCTACCACTGGTCTTGCCCCCCGCAGCTTCGATCATCGCCGTGGCTTGCTCCCGGGATAGCGTCGGCAATGTGCCGGTGAGAACGACGGTCTTGCCAGCGAACGGACCAGAAGCTGCCGCAGCAGTGGCAGCGGGCAGGTCGTTTTCGGGTCTGATGTTCAACTCGCGGATGCGGGCGAGAACTTTCTTTCCAGCTTTCGACGCGAAGTAATTCAAAACACTGGCTGCGGCAACCGGGCCGACTTCAGGCAGACGCGCCTTCAATCCGCCCTTGTCCAATCGTGCTTCGACCTCGGCAATCTCTGCTTTGAGTTCAGCATCCCGCTTTTCACGGGCAGCCTTTTCAGCGTCATTCTTCGGTGGATTTTTGCGCGAACGCGGACTGATTTCAGCGCGTTCAGCTTCTTTGTTGCCGAGCGCGAGGATGTCGCGGAGCACCGCGGAGTCTGCGAGTTCTTCCAAAGTCTGATGCGTGGTCGCCAGTTGTTTGGCGGTGGTCTCGCCGACATCGGCGATTGCCAGCGCGTGAATCCACCGATGCAATGGCGCGGTCTTGGCACGCTGCAAAGCTTCGATGATCTTCGTCGCATTTTTCTCGCCGAACGTGCGCGGTTCTTCGTCCGTGCCGAGATTCAATTTGGCGAGTTGGTCCAGCTTGAGATCGAAAAGATCGAGCGGCTCTTTCACCAGCCCGCGCTCGACGAGTTTCTCGGCCACGATGCCGCCGAGCGATTCGATGTCCAACGCCTTGCGCTGTGCGAAATACTCGACCCGCCGCATGAGTTGCGCCGGACAACCCGCTACGTTCTGACATTGCCACGCGACGGCTTCGGTTTCGCCGTCGGAAACTTTCTCTCGCGCAATCGGCCCGCCGCACGCCGGGCATTTGCCGCCGACAAACTGGAACAGATCAAACTCCTTCGCACCTGCCGGGCGCTTGGATTTCAGCACCTCCAGCACTTCGGGAATCACCATGCCCGCCTTGCGGATGACCACGGTGTCGCCGATGCGGATGTCTTTCCGCCGGATTTCGTCCTCGTTATGCAACGTGGCGCGAGAAATCGTCGAGCCTTGCACAAAGACGGGTTCAAGTTCGGCCACCGGTGTGAGCACGCCGGTGCGTCCGACTTGCACGGTGATGTCGCGAAGAATTGTTTCCGCCGGCGTGATCCATGGAATCGGCTTGTGAACGATGGCGTAGCCGGGCGCGCGGGTCTTGCTCGGAATCCGCTCGCAGTCGTCGTAGCGATTCACCTTCAGCACGAGGCCGTCAATGTCGTAGGGCAACTGCTTCCGCAGGTCTCGATCTTCGTCGTAGTCGGCGACGATTTCCTTGCGGTAAATCTTCAGCACTTCGCCGATGTCTTTGCAGAGCCACCATTTCTTTTGCGTGGGCAGACCGAATTCGGCCAGTGCCTTCAACATCTGGGCGTGCGACTCAAACTCAATCCCTTCACACGCGCCGATGGCGTAAAACACCGCGTTCACCGGACGTTCGGCGACGGTGCGTGGGTCAAGTTGCTTGAGCGTTCCAGCGGTGGCGTTGCGCGCGTTGGGCAATGTTTTTTCACCAGCCGCAGCCAGCTTGGCGTTGAGTTTGTCGAAATCCTTGTTGGCCATGTACGCCTCGCCTCGCACTTCGAGCAGCTCAGGCGGATTCTGGATATTTAACTCCAGCGGAATGGCTCGCACGGTGCGGAGGTTCACGGTGATGTCATCACCGAACGTGCCGTCGCCGCGCGTGACGCCGAGCGCAAGTTTGCCTTTG
>CAZFNB010000137.1:0-6431 GCA_964520235.1 uncultured Bifidobacterium sp.
TTTCATGGTCAGACCTTTTGTTCAGGGCAGAAGGATGAGGCGATAGAACCGCGCCGTGGTGTTCGCGGGCGTGCTTTCGGTTTTAGGCTCGCCGTTGTCAATCCATTGCACCCAGTTGCCGGTGCCGGTGATGGCGGGCGATGCCGTCTTCCAGTGGATGAGATCCTTGCTGTATTCAATCGAGTAAACGCGGTTGGTCAGTGTCGGGAATTCGACAAGGAACGTGCGATTGGCAAGCATCAGACCGCGGTTGACCCGTTGATACGTGCCTTCAAGCGGCGCGACCGGGTCGTTTGGCGGAACCAACTCGGCCCGCAGAACCGGATTTGGTTGTACCCGCAACGGTGAATAAAACTCGATCGTCATGTCCACGTAGCTGCCCGGTGGGACGACGGCGTGCGTCTGGACATAGGGAACGTTGTTGGTGAATCCGGTGCGGTTGCGTACCGTGATCGCGGGAGAATTCGTCAGGTTCAACACCATCACACGCACCGCGTTCAACGTGGAATAGGTGGGGTTGGAGATGCGGACGCGCTGCTCGAAGAAGTCCGTTTGTGGATTGTATCGCACGGAACTCAACAAGGTGAGCGGCGGGCGCTCGATGACGCTGACGGTGATCGGAATCGCCGAGCCTGTCGCACCGAAGTCATCCGTGGCTGTCGCACCGAACGTGTAAGTACCCACCGGCAGATTGGTCAGCACAGTGAAGAACGGCGCGCCAGATGCCGCTTCCGCGATTTTGTTCGTCGAAGAAAAGAAATCCACTTTCACAACCGTGCCGTCCGGATCCAGTGCGTCTGCAAGCAGCGTGAAATCGGCGGGCGCAAAAAACGACGCGCCGTTCGTGGGACTGATGATGCTAACGTTTGGCGGGGCGTTCACGGTGATGCCGAATGTCTGCGGCGAAGATGTGTCCACACCCCCGTTCGCCGTGCCGCCATTGTCGTGCGCGCGAATGGTGACGGTGGCGCTGCCGTTGATGTTGGTTGCCGGTGTGTAAGTCAGCGTGCCGTTTGCGGTCACTGTCGGCGGCACGGCAAAGAGTGCGTTGTTGCTGTTCGTGACGATGAACGTGACGGTCTGCGATGATTCATTCCCCGGGCCGGGTGAAATGTTCGTGGCCCAACCGGGAACGGTCTGCGCACCGGCGTTTTGCTGGATGCGCTGATTGTTTCCTTTCGTGAATGACGGCTCGTCGTTGACAGGAACGATCGTGATGCCTGCCGTCAGCACGCCGGAAATGGTTGTGCCGTCCGAGACGCGGAACTGGAAGCTGTCCGATCCGTTGTAGTTCGCTTCCGGCGCGTAGGTGAAAGAGCCGTTCGTGCTGGCAGACAAAACCCCGTTGGTTGTGGTTGACACCTGGACAACGCTCAACACATCGCCGTCCACATCCACGATGCCTGACAACAAGCCGGGTGCGGTTACGTTCAAAATCGCATCCTCCAGCACTGTGAAATGGCTGCCTGTCCAGTTGTTTGTGCCGGGCGGATCGTTCACTGGTGTGACGCGAAGGGTGACCGTTGTCAGGCCGGAGACGCCCTGGCCGTCGTTTGCGCGGTAATCGAAACTGTCCAGACCGTTGAAGTTCGTGAACGGCTGATACGTGAAACCTCCATTTGGATTCAAGGTGAGCTGTCCGTGGGCGGGTGGTGTCACGAGAACGGTGCTGAGCGCATCGCCATCCGGGTCGCTGTCGTTGCCCAGCACGCCCGGCGTGAAAACGATCAGAAGCGTGTCTTCGGCGATTGAATACTCATCGTTCTGCGCCACGGGTGGATCGTTTGCGGCAATCACCGTGATGTTGACCGTGGCAATGCCCGAGTTGGTCGTGCCATCGTTGGCGCGATAGGAGAACGAATCGGGGCCGTTGTAATTTGTGTTCGGCGTATAGATGAAGCCGCCGTTGGTGCTTAATGTCAGCGTACCGTGCGCCGGACCGGAAAAGAGTATCGCCACGAGCGGATCGCCATCGGGGTCGGAATCATTTCCGAGAATGCCCGGAGCGGTGATGTTCAACGAGGAGTCTTCGTTGACGTTGTAATCGTCGTTTTGTGCCACCGGCGGATCGTTCGCTGGAATGACGCTGATCGTGACAACGGCGATTTCCGAATTTGTCGTGCCGTCATTGGCCCGATATGAGAACGAGTCCAGGCCGATGTAATCTGGAATCGGTGTGTAGGTGAAGCTGCCGTTCGGGTTCAGCAGGAGCGTGCCATGCGACGGCCCTGATATGAGAATGGCCGTGAGTGAATTGCCATCGGCATCGGAGTCGTTTCCGAGCACACCGGGAGCGGTGATGTTCAACGAGGAATCTTCGGTGACGGTGTAATTGTCGCTCAAAGCCACCGGCGGATCATTGACTGCGGCGACTGTGATGTTGACTGTGGCAATGCCCGAGTTGGTCGTTCCATCATGGGCCCGGTAAGAGAACGAATCCGGGCCGCTGTAGTTTGTGTTCGGTGTGTAGATGAAGCCGCCGTTCGTGCTCAACGTCAACGTGCCGTGCAATGGAGCGGAAATCAAAATCGCGATGAGCGGATCGCCGTCGGGGTCGGAATCATTTCCGAGAACGCCGGGTGCTGGAATGTCGAGGATCGAATCCTCGGTGACATTGTAGCTGTCATTCTGTGCGACGGGCGGATCGTTCAACGGAGTCACATTGATCGTGACTGTGGCGGCTGCTGAACTGGCCGTGCCATCATTGGCGCGATATGTGAATGAATCCGGGCCGAAATAGTTTGAGTTTGGCGTGTAAGTGAAACTGCCGTTTGAACTGAGAACCAGCGTGCCGTGAGCGGGGCCGGTCACAAGAATCGCCGTCAGCGCATTGCCATCGGCATCGGAATCATTCGCAAGAATTCCAGGAGCGGCGATGTTCAGAGTGCTGTCCTCGGCGACACTGTAATCATCGTTTTGAGCCACCGGCGGATCATTGGCCGCAAGGACTGTGATGTTGACTGTGGCAATCCCTGAATTTGTCGTTCCATCATTGGCACGATACGAGAAGGAGTCAGGGCCGTTGTAGTTTGTGGCCGGCGTGTAGATGAAGCCGCCGTTCGTGCTCAGTGTCAGCGTGCCGTGCAGCGGAGCGGAAACCAAAATCGCGATGAGTGGATCGCCGTCCGGGTCCGAATCGTTTGCAAGGACTCCCGGTGACGGAATGTTGAGAATCGAATCCTCGGTGACATTGTAGATGTCATTCTGTGCGACGGGTGGATCGTTCAACGGAGTCACATTGATCGTGACTATGGCGCTTCCGGAACTGGCCGAGCCATCATTGGCGCGATATGTGAACGAGTCTGAGCCGGTGTAATCCGGGTTTGGCGTGTAGATAAAACCGCCATTCGCGTTCAGTGTAAGTGTACCGTGGGCCGGGCCGCTGAACAAAATCGCAGTCAGTGCATTGCCATCTGGATCGGAATCGTTTGCCAAAACACCCGGTGCGGCAATCACCAGAGTTGTGTCTTCAGCGATCGTGTAAGTGTCATTCTGAGCAACCGGAACGCGATTCGCATTGGTAAGCGCAGTGATGCAAGTTGCGTAATTGTCGTTTGTTTTTCCGGTTTCCTCCGCTTCCTTGCCGAAAATCTGAGCGCGATTCGTGATGGATCCGGGAGCGGGGGCGTTGGTGTTGATACGGACCTGGAACGAACGTGAACCACCGGCCTTGGAGTTCAATGTGCCGATGTTCCAGATAATCGTGTTGTTGCTCAACGAACCGCCGTTTAGCGTGTTCGTCAGCGCGGCGGTATTGACGGGGACAAAATCCTTCAGCACAACGCCGGTGCTTTTCACCGGGCCTGTGTTTGTGTAGGTGAGCGTATAAGTGATGGTGTTGCCAGGAGCGGATTGCGCAGGGCCGGTTTTGGTCAATCGCAGATCAGGCCATGCGCCGGCGTGTTGTGCTGCAAGCAACAACAGGCACGCCAGAGGAAAAGTGATTCTGGCGGCGCGCAAAGGCTCTCCAACTTTTGCGGGAAACGTTCTCATGTTTGATTCCACTGTTGACTGAACCTATTTCGTGTCGTTCCGAGCCTCAATCGGGGTGCTACGGGATGCGTGACCCGGACGATTTGGTATGGTTTTCCCGGAAAATCACCGGGCAATCACGTCGGATGACAAGGCGATCGCCGTTGAGGAATCTCATGGAGGACGTGTAAAGAGTTGTTCGATCCACAGGGGTTGGAAAGGTGAACGGGACAAGAATGTCCCCGAGGCATCACCTTGTTTTGGCTCGCACCGGGCCGGGGTTTCTCCAAACTCTGCGCGCTCTTATGAATCCCGTCGGACACAACGTCAGCTTGAGAACATTGTCCCCGCAACAATGGAAGTCAGGCATCGCAGCGTGGCTGGGCTGGACGTTCGATGGACTGGAACTGCACCTCTACACGTTGGTCGCTTTGCCATTTGTGGCGGAGTTGCTCGGTGGCTTGCAGACAACCGATCCAGGCGTCGGGCGGCATGCTTCGATCATTCAAGGAGCATTTCTTCTGGGCTGGGCGCTGGGTGGCGGATTTTTCGGACGCATCGGTGACAAACTTGGCCGTGCCCGAGCATTGAGTCTGACCGTGTTGACATACGCGGTGTTCACGGGGATGTCGTTCTTTGCGCAGACGTGGTGGCACTTGATGATCTTCCGTTTTCTTGCCGCGCTTGGAGTGGGCGGTGAATGGGCCGTGGGCGCATCGTTGCTTTCCGAGACGTGGCCGAAACACTGGCGTCCATGGATCGCTGCGGTTCTGCAAAGCGGTGTGAACATCGGGATTCTCATCGCGGTGCTGGCGAATCATCTGATGGCAAAATCGCCGCCACGTTATTTGTTTCTCGTCGGGGTGCTGCCTGCACTGCTGGTGTTCTGGATTCGCCGTGCCGTGCCGGAAACCGACGAGTGGCAGACGGCGCGGGCAAAATCGCAACATCGGGAAAGCAGGTTGTCCGAACTGTTTGGCAGTCATGCGCGATGGGTGACGGTGTGGACGATGGTGGTATGCGGCATTTCACTCACCGCACATTGGGCATTCATGTTCTGGCATGTTCAACATCTGAGAAACCTTCCTGAAGTGCTGCCGTGGACGCCTGCGGAAAAATCAAAACTGGCAAGTCAAGCGATGTACATCGTGATTGGCTCATCCATTGCCGGGAATTTTTTCTCCGGCTGGATCGCACGCCTTGTGGGATATCGCACGACGATTGGCGCGACATTCTTCGTTTATTTTCTGGCGATGCTTGGCGCGTATGTCGTGCCTCGTGACCATCACGCGTTGTTGTGCTGGTTTCCGGTGATTGGCTTTTGTCAGGGCGTGTTCGGCTTGTTCACGATGTATCTGCCGCCATTGTTTCCAACGTTGTTGAGAACGACCGGTGCGGGGTTTTGCTACAACATCGGTCGGGCGGTGTCGGCGGTGGGGGTTGTATTCTTTGGATTGTTCACCAGTGTGGGGGATTTCAGGCTGGCACTGTTCTACGCGGGATTTTTGTTTCTACCCGCTGCGTTTATCTCATTTTTGATGCCCGATGCGCGCGATTGAGCGATGAAATTGTTTTGTCATGAAACCGGCGCGGGCAGTCCCCTTGTGATGCTTCACGGGTTGCTCGGATCGCATCACAATCTTTTGCCCGTCGCGGAAAGGTTGTCTGCACATTTTCGCGTTCTGTTGCCGGACCAGCGAAATCACGGGATCTCGCCACACAGCGTTGAGATGAATTATGAGGTGATGATGACTGATGTGGCGGAGTTGATCCGGGAGCGTGAGATTCCGCGAGCCTGCGTACTGGGGCATTCAATGGGTGGCAAGGTGGCCATGCACCTCGCGCTCGCGCATCCGCAACTTGTGGAGAAGCTGGTGGTTGTGGACATGTCGCCGCGTGAGTATCCGCCGCGCTTCGATGCATTGCTTGATGTTATGTTGAGGCTGGATCTTGCGACCTTCCGGCGGCGGCAGGAGATCGGCGATGCTCTGGGCGCTGTGGTGCCGGACGCCGCAACACGGCAGTTTCTTTTGAAGAACGTTGCGCAGGATGGCGATGGCAGATTTCGCTGGAGACCGAATCTGACGGACATACGCGCGAATTATCCGGGACTGTTGAGCGCGGTGACGGCGGACGGGACATTTGACGGGCCTGTGTTGTTTGTGCGCGGTGGGGAGTCAGATTTTATTCGCGACGAGGATTCGGAGCAAATACGGCAACTTTTTCCGAACGCATCAATTGGAACGATTCCCGGCGCGAAGCACTGGGTTCACGCGGAGAAGGCTGCGGAGTTCGTCCAGGTCGTTGACACCTTTCTGAAACAATCCGCGGCCAACGGTTGAGTTTTCAGCCGTAGGATTGATCCGCTACAACAATCCCAGTTCGCCGTAAATCTGAACTCCATCAACAGCGGACGCGCCGCCAGCCAGAAGTTTCTCGTCCTTGCCGGAAATGCCTGC
>CAZFNB010000138.1:0-6380 GCA_964520235.1 uncultured Bifidobacterium sp.
CCTTGGCACCAATCGTCCGGTCGAGCCATCCAGTTTTCGCGTGACCGGATCGGATGCAGGTGGTTCACCGCCTGACGACGGTCCGGCGTTCAGCGCGACAGCGGGTTCGGCAGCGACGGCGACCACGGCATTGCTTGCCTCGCGCCCGACGTTTTTGAATTCCACCGCGCGCGGAATAAAGGCGTGTTACGTCAACGGTACGGTTCAGGTGGGTACGTGGTTGCGGCTGACCGTGACCAAAACGAACGGCAGCATCGTGAACGTGGCCGTCACCAATCAGATTTTGGGCGCATCGGTTGACAGCCTTGTTTCAAATCTCGTGGCACTGGTGAATGGCGAGCCTGCGTTGCAGGGGAGCGATGGTGTGGCGATCGAGGATTATGCGGGCGGATATTTTGGCGGCAGCGCGTTCAATCTGCTGGCACAAAGTCCCGGCCTGCGCGCTGCTGGAGTGCGGGTGCAGTTGTCCAGTTCGGGAAGCCTCGTTCTGAATCCGTCCGCCGCCGTGGCGTTGACTGAAAACCTTTCCGACCTGCAACCGCGCAATCATCTTTACGTTGCGGCAGGCGTCGAACAGCTTGAAGTGACGTTCCCGCTCGACACGGCCACGCTCGCGGATGGTTTTCACGAGCTGACGGCCGTGGCCTACGAGGGCAGTCATGTGCGGACGCAGACGCGCGTGACGTTGCCGGTGCGCGTCGAAAACACAACCCTGACGGCTCTGCTGACATTGGTGGATTTGGTGGAAACGAATTCCGTCACCGGCACATATCATATCGCGGTGGATGCGGGCACGAACGGGGTTTCCAGCATCACGCTTTATTCCACTGGTGGCCCATACGCTTCAGTGACCAATCAAGCCGTGACGACCTTCAACGTCAGCGGCGTGTCGCTTGGCGTCGGGTTGCATCCATTCTTCGCCATTGTCCAGGCGACGGACGGACGGCGGTATCGTACGGAAACGAAGTGGGCGCGGTTTACGAACTGACGCGCCGAGTTTTGGATTGCGGCAACGCCGCCCGCGCCCGACAATTTGCGCCGGACAATGATCGCCTATCTTTGGATAGCAATCGGCGGCGCGCTCGGCAGTGTCGCCCGTTACTGGCTCAATGGCGTTGTCTCGGCGCGTTTCGGCGAGACGTTTCCGCTGGGCACGCTGGCGGTCAACGTCGCGGGCTCGTTCATCATCGGGGTGCTTGGGGCGCTGACCATTCCTGAAGGCCGCATGAGTTCGGAGGCGCGCACCTTTGCCACGCAATTCCTGATGGTCGGGATCTGCGGCGGGTTCACCACGTTCTCCTCGTTCAGCCTCCAGACTCTCAACCTCGTCCGCGAACGCGAGTGGCTCTACGCCGGCGGCAATGTGCTGTCATCCGTGGCGCTGTGTCTCGTGGCGACATGGCTTGGTTACATGCTCGGCTCTGTGCTCAACTCGATGAAAGGAAACTGAAATGCAAATCCCGCGCGAAGCCGTCCTGCTGCGAATCTTCATCGGCGAAAGTGATCGTTGGGAGCACAAACCGCTCTACGAAGCCATCGTGCTCAAGGCGCGCGAGGCGCATCTGGCGGGAGCGACGGTGTTGCGCGGGCCGATGGGCTTTGGCAAATCCAGCCGCCTGCACACGGCAAAAATCCTCCGGCTCTCGACCGACCTGCCCACCGTCGTTGAGATTGTGGACAGCGAGGAAAAGATCAATGCGTTTCTGCCCGCGCTCGACAACATGCTCGGCGGCAGCCTGGTCACGCTTGAGCGGGTTAAGGTGATCGAGTATCGCGCCGGGAAAACCGCATAGCCGGGCAAACTGAACTTGTGTCAATACTCCGGAAGGTTCACGCTAATGGCGTGATCCCTCCTATGATACAATTTACCGAAGCTCTCGATTTGGCGCGAAAACCTGATGTGAAAGGCGTCCGATGCTTGCTATTAAAGTTTCCATTTTTTGGAAGCATGAGGGCTGACAATGGCGAGTCTCTTTTGTCCATCGGGTTTTCGCTGGGTGCTTCTAAATCGTTCATTGATTTGAAAGTCATCAAAAAGGTCATCGAGAGTGGCTGTGACGTTGCCAACTGCAAATCGCCCCGGGGTGAGTCGCTGCTTTTTTTGGCGCTAAAAAACTGTTTCGATCCAAAAATCATCGGTCTCCTGCGCAAGAACGGAGCTCAAATGACAAAGTTTGAAGAAGCAGTTAGAGCGACTTCTTCGGGTCATACTGATAAGTGGGTGGAGGCTAAGATTCGTGTGATGTTAAGAAAGAATCCTGAGTTGCCGTTTCAGCGGCACGCCGAGGGACAGACACTCCTGCATCATGCTGTGCGCTCGCCCAGGATTTCTGTCGTAAGAATGTTGGTAAGAAAGGGAGCGGATACAAACGCCATTACATCCGATGGTGATTCCCCGTTAGGACTTTTGAATTGGAGAATCGGGGGCGACGAAGCTCTTTGCCACAGGTATCTCATCAGGCATGGTGCTAAATACACTGAGAGGGAAATGATTGCGGAGATGATCGACGACGGAGACACGCATGGAGTAATTACTCGGATTCGAGCAAAGCCAAAACTCGTTAACACATGGCTCAAACCTCGTTGGCCATTGCTACATTATGCGGCTGCCTACGCCCAAGAGGTTGATATTGTGGTGAAACTCATTGAACTCGGCGCAAATGTAAATCTGCCGAACGAAGCCGGGCTTACTCCCTTGCACCGCGCTGCTCGCCGCTCTCAACCAGAATTGTTTGATGCAGCCTCGTCAATAATTCGGCTCTTGATATCCAACGGAGCCAAAATCAACGCCCAAGATGAACAAGGCCGTTCCCCTTTGCACGAAGCCGCATGCTGCATTAGTGCTGAACCGATGAAGCTATTGCTGGAATTGGGGGCAGACATCAACCAACAGGACAAAATTGGCACGACGCCCTTATATTGGGTGTACGCTTGTCGTTTCTTGGGATGGAGAAGCCTCGCCAAATACCTGAAATCCGTGGGGGCAAAATGATCAAGCGATTAGACTTAAAAGTGGTCATAACAAGAGTTGGAAAAGGTGAAGGTCATCCACTACTCCGGACCGGAAACATCTTGACGCCGGAGGTTTCCCGTTCCTGATCGTCCTGAACTTCGAAGTTCTCTCAATGATCGCACACTTCGCAAGCCGGCGCGCAAGACTGGTGGAACTGGCGAAGCTCTTCCTGAAACTCGGTGCGACTTCGTTCGGCGGGCCTGCCGCCCACATCGCCATGTTCGAGGACGAGGTGGTCCGTCGCCGCAAATGGCTGACGAACGAGGAATTCCTCGACCTGCTTGGCGCCACCAATCTCATCCCCGGTCCAAACTCGACCGAAATGGCCATTCACATCGGTCACCGTCGCGCCGGCTGGGCCGGGCTGATTGTTGCGGGTGTGTGTTTCATACTGCCGGCGACGTTCATCGTCGGTGCGCTGG
This sequence comes from uncultured Bifidobacterium sp., assembly GCA_964520235.1. Classification (GTDB taxonomy): domain Bacteria; phylum Verrucomicrobiota; class Verrucomicrobiia; order Limisphaerales; family JADLHS01; genus JADLHS01. The sequence goes on from CAZFNB010000138.1 coordinate 3,436, forward strand.
CATGGGGCTACGTTCATTACGGTCAATTGCCGCAGGCTGAAGGCCTGCTTTACGGAGTCAAGCCCGTCATCATCGCCATCATTCTTCAGGCACTATGGCGATTGGGTGGTGCAGCTGTGAAAACGAAATTTCTGGCCGTGGCGGGGATCGCAGCTGCAGCGCTCAATTTTCTCGGCGTCAATGAACTCATCGTTTTGTTTTCAATCGGAGCCACGGTCGCAACAGTTCAAACCGCGATTTCAAAAAAGTCTTCTGGGCGCGACGCCTGGTTGCCCGGGCTTGGTATTTCGTCACCGATGATGGCGACGGCCGCAGCTTCAACCGGAGCCGCCTCGCCATTTGGGTTGTGGCCGTTGCTGTTGTTCTTTTTGAAGGTCGGTTCGGTGTTGTTCGGCAGCGGATACGTGTTGCTGGCGTTTTTGCGGGCGGATCTGGTGGATCGTTGGCACTGGCTGACAGAGGCGCAGTTGCTCGATGCGGTTGCTGTCGGCCAGATCACCCCCGGCCCGCTGTTCACGACGGCGACATTCATCGGTTTCATTCTCGGCGGGTGGCAGGGTGCGACGGTGGCCACGGCGGGCATCTTTTTCCCCGCGTTCGTTTTTGTGGCCATCAGCGGCCCGCTTATTCCGCGATTGCGCCGGTCGCCAACGGCAGGCGCGTTCCTAGACGGATTGAATGTTGCATCGCTTGCGTTGATGGCTGTGGTCACGTTTCAACTTGGCCGTTCCGCGCTGGTGGATGTGCCGTCGTTGGTGCTTGCCGTGGCAAGCCTTGTTCTGCTGCTGGCATTCCGGCTCAATTCGACATGGCTCGTGCTCGGAGGTGCGGTGGTGGGGCTTGTTCTGAAATGACCGTGGGAACTGCAAGCAAGGGCAGGGGACACATAATTGAATTGTCCGCCGCGTCGCTTCGCGGCAATCTGTTCGCTCTATGCAGCAAGTGAACCTTGGAATGATCGGCGGCGGCACGGTCGGCAGCGGTGTCTTCCACGCGTGGCAGCAGAACGGCGACCTCATGGCCGCGCGTCTCGGCGTAAAGATCAACTTCCGCAAAATCGCCGTCAAAGCTTTCGACGAACCGCGTCCTTACGAAATTCCTCGTGCGCTGATGACGACGGACTGGCAGGAAGTAGTCAACGATCCGCAGATCCAGGTTGTCATCGAACTCGTCGGCGGCACGGGCATCGCCAAGGTGATGATTCTCGCCGCGCTCGAAAAAGGCAAAACCGTCGTCACTGCGAACAAAGCACTGCTCTCAGCGCACGGCCCGGAACTGTTTGCCGCTGCTGCAAAATCCGGCGCGAATCTCTATTACGAAGCCAGCGTGTGCGGCGGCATCCCCATCATCAAATCGTTGCGCGAAGGTTTTGTTGCGAACCAATTCCCCGCCATCTACGGCATCGTCAACGGCACGTGCAATTATATCCTCTCCCGCATGAAGCAGGAGGGCGCGGACTTCGCTGACGTGCTCGCCGATGCACAGAAACAGGGTTACGCTGAGACACCGCCGGACTTGGACATTGATGGTAAGGACGCGCAACACAAGATCGGCATCCTCGCCTCGCTCGCGCACGGCTTCTGGGTGGATCATCACGAGATTCACACCGAAGGCATCCGCGACGTGTCAAAAATTGACATGCAGTTCGCTGAGAAACTTGGCTACACAATCAAACTGCTCGGCATCGCCAAACAAATCTCTGGAAAGAAACCAGGCGTGCAATGTTCCGTCTATCCGACCTTGATTCCAAACTCGCATGTGCTCGCCAGCGTCAACGGCGTGTTCAACGCCTGCTTCGTTCGCGGTGATGTCGTCGGCGACACGTTGTTCTATGGGCGCGGCGCGGGCAAGGACGCCACGGCGAGCGCGGTGTTGAGCGATGTGGCGGACGCAGCACTCGATTTGAAACTTGGCGGAAAAGTCCGTGTCGCTCCGTTCAATGCCTGTGCCAAGAAAGGGCGCGTCATGCCGATGGCGGAAATCACTTCACGCTATTACCTCCGATTGAGCGTGGTGGACAAACCCGGTGTGCTGGCAAAAATTTCCGCCATCCTTGCTGGTGCCAGGATAGGTATCTCATCGGTCATCCAACCGGAAGGCCACGCAGGCGACAGCGTGCCGCTCATCCTGATGATTCACGACGCCACGAACGCCGCCATGCAAAAGGCGCTCGCAAAGATTGCGAAGCTACCCGCCGTGAAAGGCAAGCCCGTCATGTTCCGGGTGGAAAATTTTGAGTAAGTGTCGCGCGAAGAAGACGAAGGAAGCGAAGGTTCGGAAAGGAGTCTTTTGACTTCGCATCCTTCACCACCTTCGAGCGACCCAAACAGAAAATGAACGACGCACAAATCGAACGCATCGGCAAAGCCGTTCTGGATGCGGCTTTTCAAGTTCATTCCGTGCTTGGGCCGGGCCTTTTGGAGTCAGTCTATGAAGCAGCATTGTCGGTCGAGCTGAAAAAACGTGGGTTTCACGTTGAGCGACAAGTTCCGATTGCCGTGACTTACGAAGACGAGCAGTTGGATGTGGGCTTTCGCGCAGACTTGGTCGTGGAGAGTGCCGTGCTGGTCGAACTCAAGTCCGTCGAGTCTGTGACGCCGTTGTTCAAGAAGATCACAACCAACTATATCAAACTCATCCCATTGAAGTTGGGGTTTCTGATCAACTTTAACGAAGTTCATCTTAAGAACGGCATTACGCGCGTCACCAACGGCCTCGAAGGGAAGCTGTTCTTTAATTCCGCTTCGCAACCTTCGCGTCCTTCGCGCGACACATAAAGTTTATGTCTCTACTTTTTCACAGCACGAACGGGCGATCCCCCGGAGTGAATCTGCGCGAGGCAATGCTTGCCGGGCAGGCGCCGGATCGCGGGCTTTATTTCCCCGAGAAGTTTCCCAAGCTCACAATGGACGAGGTCGGCGCGTTCGCGGGGCTGCCGTATCACG
>CAZFNB010000139.1:0-6326 GCA_964520235.1 uncultured Bifidobacterium sp.
CACGGACCGGTTCGATGCCGCGGCTGACGCGCTCGAAAAAGCCCTTGACCTGGGTTATCGCGATTTCAAGTGGCTCTCCCGCGATCCTGATCTTCGCAAGCTCCGCAAGCACGCAGTTTTCGCGCGCATCCGCGAACGTATCGCCTCCTTGAAATCCAAGAAACGTTGAGCGCGGCTTGACCCTGCCTCCAGCTTCTGCCATTTCCACACCATGAACGTCACTGTTCGCGGACAAACCCGCCATCATCGCACCGTCACTTTTGACAGCCGTAGCAATCGCGTGCTGTTGATCGAGCAGCGCCTCCTGCCACATGAGTTCAAGATCGTCGGCACGCGCGACTTTCGTGAAACCGCGCTCGCCATCCGGGACATGGTGGTGCGTGGCGCCGGCGCCATCGGGGCGACGGCGGCCTACGGATTGGCGCAGGGTGCGCGATCGTTTCGCGGGGCGAACGTGAAATCCTTTTCGCGCCACGTTGAAACGGTCTATCAAACGCTCAAGAACGCGCGCCCGACGGCGGTGGATCCCGTCAACGCGATGAACGACGTGCGCCGTGCCATGACTCGTGGAAACACCGTCGCCGAAAAACAATCCATCGCCCTCGCTGCCGCCGAGGAATTTGCCAACGAGGACGCGCGGCACTGCGAGGAGATCGGGCAGCACGGTGCGAAACTCATCCGTAACGGCATGAACGTGCTCACGCATTGCAACGCGGGCTGGCTGGCGTTTGTAGATGTGGGCACCGCCACCGCGCCGATGTACGCAGCGCAGGCGCGAGGGAAGAAGTTTCATGTTTTCTGCGATGAAACCCGCCCGCGTTCGCAGGGCGCGACGCTCACGGCGTGGGAACTCGCGCAGCAAGGCATCGCTCATCACATCATCGCCGACAATGCCGCGGGTCACTTGATGCAGCGCGGCGAAATTGATCTCGTCATCGTCGGCAGCGACCGGACGCTCGGGCGCACCGGCGAAGTCGCGAACAAGATCGGCACCTACACCAAGGCGGTTCTTGCGAAACGGCACGGGATTCCGTTTTACGTGGCGATCCCGCTTTCGACGATTGACTGGAGACTGAGGCGTGGCTTCGACATTCCAATTGAAGAACGGCACGAACACGAAGTGCTCGGGGCGTGGGGCGTGATTTCAGATCCAAAATCCGGTACGCGAAACCCGAAAACATCGCAACGCGCTTACGCACGTGTGGCAAACCCGACAAGCGGCGCGCGTAATCCAGGATTCGATGTCACGCCCGCTGAATTGATCACGGGCATCATCACACCGGTCGGCATCTTCAAGCCGCGCGAGTTATGGGCGCGTCGAAGGCAGCTCGGGTTCATGGACTGACCGGGCCATGATATCGCGCAAAGCCAGACGATTTGTGATCAAGGCAATACTTGTCGTGCTTGTGCTGTGCCCGGCTTGTGCCCGGGCGCAGGTCGCGTACGGCAAACCGGAGTTCATCGGCTGGGCCACGAACGGTCCGGGCATTTTCCGCACATACAGCCAGACAGTGACTTATTCCAATGTTGTCTGGAAACGCGAGTCCTTCGATGCCGCCGTGACCAACGCGGATTCCATCACCACCACGCAGCGATTCCGGATTGTTCGTACGAACACGATCACAACCACGAACAACGAGTTCGCGGGTTTTCTGCCGCAATCCCTGAATCATCTCATCTGGACGAATCTCATCGCGCACACAAATGGACGCAGCACGCGCATCTGGTCGCTCCGCTGGCATCCGCCGAGCTGGCCCACCAATGCGCCGACATTGATGTGGAACACGAACAACCTCATGTGGGGGATGCGCGGCATGACAGCACTCAGTCCATGCTGGCAGGGCGAGGGCGCGTCCGGTCAGGTGCCGATCACCGCATTCACGAGCCGGCACGGTTATGCGCGCGGCCATGGAATGGGTCCGGAAGGGTTGAACCCTCACTTCAACGGGCGCAAGGTCTGGTTTCTCACCACCAACAACACGGTCGTCGAAACCAAAATCGCCAACGCCATCGTCCGGGCCTACACCACCCGCAAGGCGGATTACACGATCTTTTTGTTTGCCGATGAACTTCCCGCCGGCATCGAGCCGATGTCTGTTGTTTCGCTCACCAACGTGAATACGAAATATGTCCGGCCATCGAATGCACCGTATCCGTTTTTCCTCACGGAGCAATACGGTCATGTCAGTGGCGGACTGCCGGGTTGGACGGTGGATACATGGAAGGCGGGCGACTCCGGCTCCCCGAACATGTTGCCGATGCCCGGTGAATTGGTGTTCATGGGCGGCCGTTCGACGTCTGGAGCGAGCGCGGAGATGCAGGAGGACATTGACGAATTGTCGCGGCAGGCGGGACTCGACCCGGCCAGATACCGGTTGCGATGGTCCGACCTTTCCGGCTTCCCGGATTACACCGTCAAATGACGGCGACTACAAATCCCGCGTGATGAGTTCGAACTCGTCCCGCACGAGCCAGCCGGAGGCGTGACTCGTGCGGATGAAAACATAATCGCCGTGCGCCCGGATCAGCCGCGCAGGTTCGCCCGCCGCCAGTTTTGTGATGGCTTCACCACCGGCAGTCGGTGTCAGACGAAGAGATGTATCACCTGCCAGCACAAAGCCGATGCGCGCCCGCGTCAGCACGCCGATGTTGGCCGGAATCGTCAGCAGGAAAATGCCCAGTCCAAGCGCGGCCACCGCCTGTTGCCATGACGACTTGCGCAGACGCAACACACCCGGCAAAACCAGCGTTCCGATGGCGACCCACAGACTTCCTCCCGCAATCCACCCCCACACATTCGCAGGCAGCCACGTAGATGCGACCTCGTGCCATGCGAGTTGTGGCGATTCCAGTTGGGCTGCATCGCGTGCGAACCGGAGATTATTCCTCGCGTTCGCGTCGTAAGGATTCAGCAAACGCGCCCGCTCCCAGGCCAGGATGGCTTCGGCGGTGTGATCGCTCTTCCATTCCGCATTTCCAAGGTTTAGTAAAACGCCCGTGGCCGGCTGTTTGCGGGCAGCCTCGCGGAACGATTCAGCCGCCGAGTTGAAATCTCCGTTTTCACAAGCCTTGATGCCGGCGGAAAATGAATCAACCGTGCCCGCCGTCGCCGGGAAAAAATCCGCGGTCAGCAATGCTCCGATGGCAGCGGCAATAACCAATCTTCCGAAGCGCTTCACAATTTCACCTCCAGTTCGTCCAGCACCTGTTCCACCCCGGCGCGCAAATCGAGCAATCCGCCGGGGGTTGCATCCGTCGTGCTGAACCGGATCGCGTCCGCCGCGACAAAGAGTTTTCGCAGCACGTCGCCCGTGCGTCCGTCCTGCGATGCTTTGTCGAACAGTTCGAGCGCGTCCTTGCACACGAGGGCTTCCGGTTCCGCCGGGAAATGCGGAGCACATGCGACTTGAACGGCGCGTACCGCGCAATTGACAAAAGCGGCCGGATCGCCCGCCGCCGCTGCTGCATCCATCTCGCGCCTCGCGCGTCGCAACATCCGGCGCGCTTTTCTTCGCCGTACGATCTCCGGGTGGGATTCAAGAAAACGCCTGCGCCGGTCCCAGGCCCACAATCCACTGAACAACACCAACGGCAGGAGTTGCAGGGCGATGAAACCCGGGCGCGCTTGCGGCGGCACGAGCGACGAAGCCGTGCGTCCGGTCGTCGTTGCCAGCGGACTGAGCGATGGCTTTTGGCCCGCATCGGCGGCGGCAAGGGTTTCTGCTGCGAGCCATGCCGCGACATCCACGGAACTTTCCGGCGCATCCACCGTGATGGGCACGGATGGAATCGTGAGATCAACGTAAGCCGCGCGCTGAGGATCGAAATAACTGAAAGGTATCTGCGGTGTCGCGAGCGTTCCGTTGGTTTGCGCCACGATCGAATACGCATAGGTCAGCGAATTCCCGGGCGGCTGCAACGCGGGGGTGTTCGTCGGGGACGGTGGAAAAATCTGCCAGCCTCTGACCGTTGGCGGCTGAGGTGGAACGAAGCGGGCGAGACTTTGATCGCTGCGAAATGTGACGATGAGTCTGGCGATGTCGCCGACGCGGATGCGATTTGTAACCAGCACCGCGCTCATGTCGAGATTGCCGATGAATCCTGAAAATCCAGGTCGCCTGCCAACGACGGGCAGAGGTTTCACATGCAACACCACCGGATCGGAGTCCAGCAGGACGGGTTGTGCCACGCCTCCGGGAATCGTCACCTGGCCTTGTATCACGATGGGGCCGCCGAATTGATTTCCCGCAGTGAATCCCTGTGCCACCACTTCCACTGCGCCGGATGTCAACGGGATCAGCGTTGTTTCAAACGAATAGACCGGGACGTTGGTGCCGCTGCGGACTTCGGCGGTGATGGATTGTCGCGCGCCGGAATTGTCCAGCATGAAACTTTCGCCGTTGAGTTTCACCTGGGACAACCCTTGGATGTTGGTTCCGGTTGTGCTGTGCATCAGTACGCGGGTCCTCACCGGTTGTCCGACAAAGACGTTCGTTTCCAGAAAATCCACCACGAGTCGCGGCGCAGATGGTGATGATGGTGATGATGGTGATGATGCGGGCTGCACTTCCACACGCGCCTCCGGCACCGTGACCGGCGTACCGTACACGCTCACTACGAATTGCGGGATCGTGAACACTCCCGGCTTCAAGGCGCGCACCCGCTGGTTGAACGAGGTCATCGGCTTCAACTGGTTTCCGGCGGCGGAAAAAAGTTCCCCTCTCGCGCCCGGGAGAATTTGCAGTTCGGGCGGCGCGGAGATTTTCTCCGGCCAGACGATGGAATCCTTCAGCGCGGTGAAAGTGACGCGATAGGTGGCTTGATCGCCTGCGCGAAGAACCGGCGGATCGAATGCGGCCTTTGCCTCGACTTTCGATGAAACGTCAATCGGTGGCTGGGACAGCATCAACTGCATGAGCGGATCCGGCTGCTGCGCGGGGACGGGTGCGTTCTGGGCCATCGATGAAAAGCCGAGCAGGAAAAGAACGTCCAACGTCCAACATCCAACGTTCAACATTAAACGTTGAACATTGAGCGTTGGCCGTTTTCCTCTTTGCATGATCAAGCCTTTGTTCACCAGTCCCTCCCCTTCCTGTCCCGGGGCTTTTCCTCATTGCCCTGACCCATCGGCAATCGCCGGTCGCCGCCAAGTTTGAAGCTGTCCAGCATCCAGCCCGCCTGCTCAGGGGACAGTTTGATTTCATTTCCTTCGCGATTCGGCCCCTCCTGTTGTCCCTGCTGCGGGCCGTTCGGGTTGTCCTGCTCCTCCTCGTCGTCCTCTTCGCCGCTGCCGCCGGGCGGAGCGAGTGGATCGGGAATCTGCCCGCGCAACTGCTTCAATTTTTCGCCAAGCTCCTTTCCCTGCTGCCCCATCGCCTGTGCGAGCTGCTGCATTTCACGCAAGCTGTCCACAAGTTTTGCGATCGCAAGCTCGGTCGTACGCGCGTTGTGTTGTGCGTTTGTATCGGCGGGGTTCAACTCCGCCGCGCCTTGAAAATCCCCGAGCGCCCGCTGCCATTTACGCAACGTGACTCCATGCACCTCCATCGCCCGCCGGATCTGTTCCGTGGCCGCCTTCAACTCCCGTCGCGTACCGCGACCGCGTTGATATGCGCCGATCATTTCGAGCAGTTCCTGCCCGGCCAGCGCGGTGTTCGCGTCAGCGATCGCTGTTTCGCCGCGTTGCAACGCCGCGCGCGCCCGCGCCCTGGTCTGTTGCGCATCCGGGGATTTTTTCAGTTCCGTCGCGCCCTGGCTGAAGCGGACGATGCCCAGATTGTAGAGCGCCGCGGGTTGCGTCTGCGCGTCCTGCTGTGCGAGCGCGTTCTGCAAAAATGATTCCGCCTCCGCGAGCTTCCCGGAATTCAATCTGCGCGTGCCCGCGTTGAAAAAATCACGCGCAGAAACCGGAGCGTTTTCAATTTCCTGATTTGTGATGGTTACACCCGGGCTGTTCGTCGCTTTGTCCGCGGCGGATGCGTTGATGCAACCCCCCGCCATGAACAGCACGCCGGCAAGCCGCCGTGCCGCATTTGAAAAACGTCTTGTGCCCATCAAAGATTCTGCGACCAGCAACACCAGTGCGACCGTCAACGGCCAGTGAAACCGTTCCACACCCATCCGTCGCGCGGGTCGCGCCTCTCCGAGGCCGGGCACCGTTTCCAGACTGACGCGCACCTTCGCCAGCCCTTCACCAAGCGCGCCGAGCGGAAAATAATTTCCTTTGGTAGCGCGTGCGATGGTTTGCAACGCGGATTCATCGAGCCGGCTTCGGACAATATCGCCTTTGCTGTCGCGCACGACTTCCGGTGCTCCGCGTTCGTTGA